>NZ_JBSGTX010000008.1:117118-167628 GCF_053607625.1 Streptomyces sp. NPDC055103 | reverse complement strand
ACGGTCCCCAGGGGCGAGCCACACCCCGACGGCCCGCCTCCGAAGTACTCAGCTTCGAATGAACCACCTCATCACAGACGGAACCAACGCTCCTGCCGTGGCGCGAGAGAGGCCGGCACGGAACGTAAAATTGCCGGATGAACGAGAACCTCCCCCCGTGCCCCGAGTGCTCCGGCACCTTCACCTACGAGATGGGCGCCCTCCTCGTCTGTCCGGAGTGCGGCCATGAATGGTCGGCCGCCACCCAGGCCACAGACAGCAGCAGCAGCAGCAGCGAGAACGTGATCAAGGACTCCGTCGGCAACGTGCTGGCCGACGGCGACACGGTCACGGTCATCAAGACGCTGAAGGTCAAGGGCAGCCCGTCGGGCATCAAGGCCGGCACCAAGGTGCGCAACATCCGCCTCGTGGACGGCGTCGACGGGCACGACATCGACTGCAAGGTCGACGGGTTCGGGCCCATGCAGCTCAAGTCCAGCGTGGTCAAGAAGGCCTGACCGGGCTTCCTCGCCACGATCACCCATCCCTACGAATTGCATAATTCTGCAATTTCATACATGCTGTTCTCGCCGTGCCCGCCGGTAGCCGCGGGCACGGCGCCCACTGGCGCCTTAGCACGTGCGAGGCGATGAGGAGAGTGCTTGAGCGTGTCGGTTCCGCTGTACCAGGCCAAGGCCGAGTTCTTCCGGATGCTGGGGCACCCGGTCCGCATCCGCATCCTCGAGCTCCTGCAGGAGGGGCCGATGGCCGTGCGGGACCTCCTCGCGGCGATCGAAGTGGAACCGCCCTCGCTCTCCCAGCAACTGGCGGTCCTGCGACGATCGGGAATCGTGGTGTCGACCCGTGACGGAGCGACCGTCGTCTACCGGCTCGCCGGCGGCGACGTGGCCGACCTCATGCAGGCCGCGCGGCGCATCCTCACCGAGATGCTGGCGGGGCAGAACGAGCTCCTCGCGGAACTACGGGAGGCCGAGGTCTCACCCCGGTGACCACGGTGCTGACGAGGTTGCGGTCCCTCCTGCCCGTGCGCGCCGACTTCACCGCCATGGCCCGCAACCCGCGCCGGGACCTCCTGGCCGGGCTGACCGTCGCCATCGTCGCGCTGCCGCTCGCGCTCGGCTTCGGTGTCTCCTCCGGCCTCGGCGCCGAGGCCGGCCTCGCGACCGCGGTCGTGGCCGGGGCGCTCGCCGCCCTCTTCGGCGGTTCGAACCTGCAGGTGTCCGGGCCGACCGGGGCCATGACCGTCGTCCTCGTCCCGATCGTCGCGCAGTACGGCCCCAGCGGTGTGCTCACGGTCGGGCTGATCGCCGGGCTGATCGTCGTCGGCCTCGCCGTGGCGAGGGCGGGCCGGTACATGGCGTACATCCCGGCCTCCGTCGTCGAGGGCTTCACGCTCGGGATCGCGCTCGTCATCGGGCTCCAGCAGGTGCCGAGCGCCCTCGGCGTTCCCCAGCCCGAGGGCGAACGGGTCCTGGAGGTGACGTGGCGCGCCGTCGCGGAGTTCGTCCGGGCTCCGAACTGGACGGCCGCCGCACTCGCGCTGGGGGTCGCCGCCGTGATGCTGGTCGGCGCCCGGTGGCGGCCGGCGATCCCCTTCTCGATCGTGGCGGTGATCGCCGCGACCGTCGTCGCCCAGGCGTTCCACCTCGACGAGGCGGCACCGATCGGCGATCTGCCGGCCGGGCTGCCCGTCCCCTCCCTCGCCTTCGTGGACCTGTCGCAACTGGGTTCCCTGCTCGCGCCGGCGGTGGCGGTCGCCGCCCTCGCCGCCCTGGAGTCGCTGCTCTCGGCGCAGGTCGCCGACGGCATGACCGTGGGGCAGAAGCACGACCCGGACCGTGAGCTGTTCGGTCAGGGGCTCGCCAACCTCGCGGCGCCCCTGTTCGGTGGCGTCCCGGCGACCGGCGCCATCGCCCGTACGGCGGTCAACGTCCGTACCGGCGCGTCCTCGCGGCTCGCCGCACTGACGCACGCGGCGGTCCTCGCCGTCATCGTCTTCGCCGCCGCCCCGCTCGTGTCGAGGATCCCCCTCGCGGCGCTCGCAGGTGTCCTGCTCGCCACCGCCGTCCGCATGGTCGAGGTCGGCTCGCTGCGGGCCATGGCGAAGGCCACCCGCTCCGACGCCGTCGTCCTGGTCCTGACAGCCGTCGCCACCCTCGCCCTGGACCTCGTGTACGCGGTGATCATCGGCTTCGTCGTCGCCGGCGCCCTCGCCCTTCGTGCCGTGGCCAAGCAGGCCCGTCTCGCCGAGGTCGACTTCAAGGCCGACCTGCCGGGCGAGCACAGCGAGGAGGAGCACGCCCTGCTGGCCGAGCACATCGTGGCGTACCGGATCGACGGTCCCCTCTTCTTCGCCGCCGCCCACCGCTTCCTCCTGGAGCTGACCGAGGTGGCGGACGTCCGCGTGGTGATCCTGAGGATGTCCCGGGTCACCACGATCGACGCCACCGGCGCCCTCGTGCTCAAGGACGCGGTCGAGAAGCTCGACCGGCGCGGCATCGCCGTCATGGCTTCCGGAATTCGCCCGGGGCAGCGCCAGGCTCTCGAATCCGTGGGGCCGCTCGGCCTGTTGCGTGTCGAAGGAAGGGATTTCGCCACGACTCCGGAGGCGATCGCCGCCGCCCGCGCGCACCTTCAAGGCACCGGCGTCCTGGCCGTCACACCAGCGCGCCAATCCCGCGAGAGCGCCGAGGAACGCGCCCGATGACCACCGAACCGACCCGTCTCCCGCGTGCGGACGGCAGCGGCAGAGCCGTGCGGATCACCCTCCCCCTGCGACGACTAAGGCAAGAACAACGATGACCATCGAATGGCGTTACACCACCCACCCCGGCCTCAGTGTGCTCTCCCTCTCGGGGTACCTCGGGGCGGACGCGGTCGGGCGGTTCAGCGGTGCCGTGGGCTGGGTGCTGGCACGGGGAACGGGCCCGGTCATCCTCGACCTCACCAGCCTCCGGGGCTGGTCAGCCGGCGGACAGCTGGCCGTCGCGACGGCGGCCCGGCAACTGGCGACCGAGGGGCGCGGGCTCGAACTCGCCGCCATCCCCGCGGACGGATCACTCGTCCCCACCGGCGACAACCCCCAGATCCCCGTGCACTGCGACCTGCCCACCGCGCTCGCCACCCACCGTCATCTCGGGGACGAACGGCGCGAATGGTACAGCGACGACTGGCCCGGCTCTCGTAGCGGCACCGCCGCACGTCGGACCTGACCGCCGAGTGACGCCCCCCTAGGCGGTGTTCACGTCCAGGAGGCGGCTCGTGCGGGTGCTCGCGCCGGTCAGGGCGAGGGGGATGCCGAGGCTGCCGCACATACGGTGCGCGCGGGCCAGGGCGCTGAGGGTGGCGGGGGCGGGGTCGGCGGCCGGGAGGGCGATGATCACGCGGGCCGGCCGGTGGGCCTGGACCAGGGCCTGGATCTGGAGGGCGGCCGCGGCTCTGTTGGTGACGTCCAGGTCGCGGTGGAGCGTCACGTGCAGGACGTCGTGGCGAACGGTGTGGCTGATGAGCATGGTGTCCCTCCGCGCAGGACGACGAGGGCCCGCAGCCGGACGCGGTGGGGCATCGTCCGAGGATGCCACGGGGAGGGGGCCTGGGACGTTCTCGTGGCGCGCTCGGCGTGGAGTGTCGGGTGGGGCGTCCTTCCGGAGCGACCACGGGGATTCACGTATATGAATCGGCGGGGGTCGCCGACTAGGGTGGGGAGGACCGGAGCGACCGGTCGAGATTTCGAACGCGAACCCTTACCCACCAGGCGGTTCCCATGAGTCAGTTCGACCTGCCCCTCGATCAACTCCGCACCTACCGCAGCGTGTCCGTGGAACCGGCGGACTTCGACGCCTTCTGGGCGAAGACCCTCGACGAGACGCGCGCCCACGCGCTCGACGCGCGGTTCGATCCCGTCGCGACGGGGCTCGCGACGGTGGAGACGTACGACGTGACGTTCGCCGGGTTCGACGGCCAGCCGGTCAGAGGCTGGTTCGTCCTCCCGGCGGGCACGTCCGAACCGCTGCCGGTGGTCGTCGAGTTCCTCGGGTACGGAGGCGGGCGCGGCCTGCCGCACACACATCTGCTCTGGGCCTCCGCCGGGTTCGCGCACTTCGTGATGGACACCCGGGGGCAGGGCAGCGGCTGGGCCACCGGCGACACCCCCGACCCGGTCGGCAGCGCGCCGGCCTTCCCCGGTTTCATGACCCGGGGCATCGAGAACCCGGCCACCTACTACTACCGGCGGCTCTTCGCGGACGCGGTCCGCGCCGTCGAGGCGGCGCGCTCGCACCCGCTCGTGGACGCGGGCCGCACGGCGGTGACCGGGGGGAGCCAGGGCGGGGGCATCACCCTGGCCGTGGCGGGACTGGTGCGGGACCTGGTGGCCGTGGCCCCGGACGTGCCGTTCCTCTGCGACTTCCCGCGCGCGACGACCGTCACGGACCGTACGCCGTACCGCGAGATAGGCAACTACCTCAAGGCCCACCGCGGCCGCGTCCAGCGGGCGCGGGACACCCTGGCGTACTTCGACGGGGTCCACTTCGCGGCCCGTGCCACCGCGCCGGCCCTGTTCTCGACGGCGCTCGAGGACCAGACGTGCCCGCCGTCGACGGTGTTCGCGGCCTTCAACGCGTACGCGGTGGAGGACAAGGAGATCGAGGTCTACGACTTCAACGACCACGAGGGCGGCGGCGCCTTCCAGCAGGCGGCCCAGCTCCGCTGGCTGCCCGGGCGGCTGCGCGAGTAGCGCGACCGGTCTGGCGAGCGGACCGGCGTCATGGTCACTACGATCTAAGCGTGGAAGGCTCGAACAGGCGTACCCAGCCCCATGACCTCGGCACCCCCGACGACGACCTCGACACAGCCCTGCTGGGCGCCCTGTTCACCAGCTCGCCGGTCGGTCTGCACGTCCTCGACCCCGATCTGCGGATCGTCCGCTTCAACACCGCCGCGTCCGGCGTTCACGGGGTCGACCCGGCGGAGGCGGTCGGCCGGACGTGGCGGGAACTCGGGTTCGCCTCGGGCGTGGTCGCGGAGGCGCTGCGCCACGTGCTGGTCAGCGGTGATCCTGTCCACGATCTCCCGTTCCGAACAGCCGTACCGGTGCGGGTGCCCTCCGGTGCGGATGCCACATCCGCACGGTCGTACGCGCTCTCGGCGTCCCGGCTCCAGGACGGCGGCGGCAGGACGCTGGGCGTGGTGGTGACGGTCGTCGACGTCACGGACCGCAACCGTGCCCAGCGGCGTCTGGACCTGCTCCGCCGGGCCGGCGCGCGGATCGGCAGCACGCTGGACGTCTTCCGTACGGCGCAGGAGCTGGCGGAGGCGACCGTGCCCGAGCTCGCCGACGCGGTGGCCGTCGACGTCCTGGACCGCGTCCTGTACGGTGACGCGCCGGCGGGCGGTCCCCTGACGGACCCGGTGGTGGTGCGCCGGGCCGGATTCCGTGGCGCCACCGACGGCGCCGGTGGCGCGTACGAGATCGGGGACGTCCGGGTCATGCGGGTGGCCACGCCGTACGCCCAGAGCCTGGCCGACCTGCGGCCGCGGCTGATCAGGCGGCTGCGGAGCGACGATCCGTGGCTGACCCGCGATCCCGGCAGGGCTGCGCTCATACGGAAGGGCGGCGTCCACTCGCTGATGGCCGTCCCCCTCGCCGCCCGGGGTGTCGTGCTCGGGCTGGCCGCCTTCTACCGGTCAGGCGACTCGGAGCCCTTCATGGAAGCCGACCTCGCGGTGGCCTCCGAACTGGCCGACCGCACCGCCCTGAGCGTGGACAACGCCCGGCGCTTCACCCGTGAGCAGACCCTAGCCAGGCTGACCCAGCGCAGCCTGGTGCCCACACGGCTGCCGTCCCACAGCGCGGTGCAGACCGCGCACAGCTATCTGCCCGCCGCGTCCGGCGGCACCTGGTTCGACGTCATCCCGCTGTCGGGCGCCCGCGTCGCGCTCGTCGTCGGCGAGGTCGCGGGGTACGGCATGCGCGCGGTGACGACGATGGGCCGCCTGCGCACGGCGATCAGCGCGCTCTCCGCCATGGACCTGCCGCCCGACGAACTCCTCGAACGTCTCCACGATCTGACCCGAGACCTCGCCGACGAGCAGCAGGAACACCACGAGCGGTACGAGCCGGCCATCGGCCCCGACGGGCGGCCTCCCACCAAGGCCTCCGAAGGACCGGCGCTCACGGCCGGCTGCCTCTACCTCACCTACGACCCCGCCACCCGGCACTGCACGGCGGCCCGGGCCGGGCACCCGTCCGCCGTCCTGGCCCTCCCCGACGGCACCACCCGGGTGATGGACGCGGCGGCCGGACCGGCCCTGGGCCAGGGCATCCCCTCGTACGAGGTGACGACGACCGAGCTGCCCGAGGGCAGCGTCCTCGCGCTCCACAGCCGCGGCCTCCCGCTGGACGGGCCGACGGCCGACCACGTCCTCGGGCACCCGGCCGCGTACGACCACGTCCTGTCGGACATGTGCGACGCCCTCGTCTCAGCCCTGGTCCCCGAGCCGCCCGCCGACGACGTCCTGCTGCTCCTCGCCCGCACCCGCGTCCTGGGTCCTGACCGCCTGGCCTCCTGGACCTTGCCGCACGCCCCCGAAAGCGCCGCCGAGGCACGCGAACTGGTTCGCCGCCGGCTGGAGGACTGGGGACTCGCGGAACTGGACTTCACCACCGAGCTGATCGCCAGCGAGCTGGTGACCAACGCCGTGCGCTACTCGACCGGGCCCATCGGCCTGCGGTTGATCCGGGACCACGTCCTGATCTGCGACGTCACCGACTCCAGCAGCGCGGCGCCGCACCTGCGCCACGCCCAGGACGACGACGAGGGAGGCCGCGGCCTCTACCTCGTCGCCCAGTTCACCCAGCACTGGGGCGTCCGGCCCGGCGCCCGGGGCAAGACGATCTGGGCGGAGCAACCGCTCCCGGCGTCTTCCACGGACCGGACGCCGCCTGCTTGACGGGCCGCGGGGGGAGGCGGCGGCGGACTCCTCCGGAGTCCGGGGTCACGTCGGCCGGAGTCGAGCACGCGCAGGGGGAGCACGTCTTCAATGACGCCTCGACCCTGGCCGCCGATCTCAAAGCCGCTTGCAGGGCGATGGGCGGCCGGTACAAGCGGGAAAATCCTGGCCCTGGCGAACAGCTGTCAAGCCGAGGGGCGGGCGGCGCGTCTGCCGCACGCGGCCGCCCCCGCCTGATCAGGACACAGGCAGCTGAAGCCCGCCGGGACGGCCACGGCGACCGGTGTACCCCGAAGCGGGGACGATCCCTCGTCCGCCCGGGTGTACCCGCGCATGAGACCGGGGCCGTCCGGGCAGGCGGTCGTCCAGACGACCCTTGCGGGGTGGCGACGGGACGAGGTGCGGCGTGGCACGCGGCAAAGGACGGCATGACCGGGGCGAAGGCCTGATCGCGCGCCTCCGGCGCGACCCCTTCGCCGTCCAGACCGTACGGTCCACGGCGGCGGCCACTCTCAGCTACGTCGTCGCCCTCCGACTCAGCAGCGAACCGGTTCCCCTCACCGCACCCCTCACCGCCCTCCTCGTCGTCCAGGTCACGCTCTACTCCACCGTGACCACCAGCCTGCGCCGAGTGAACTCGGTCGTCGTCGGCGTCCTCATCGCCATCGCGTTCAGCGCCGTCGTCGGCCTCTCCTGGTGGAGTCTCGCCCTCGTGATCCTCGCCTCGCTGCTCGTCGGCCGGGTCGTGAGGGTCGAGGAGTTCATCCCCGAGGTCGCCATCAGCGCCATGCTCGTCCTCGGCGTCACCCAGGTCTCCGACACCGCCTGGGACCGCGTCCTGGAGACCCTCATCGGCGCCGTCGTCGGCATGCTCTTCAACCTGCTTCTGGCGCCGCCGGTCTGGGTCGACACCGCCGGCGACTCCATCGAGGACCTCGCCCGACGGATGCGGCTGCTGCTCCTCGACGTGGCGGACGAGTTCACCGGCGCGCCCGCCGTCGAGAAGGCCGCCACCCGGCTCCACGAGGCCCGCCGCCTCGACAACGACGTCGCCGACGTCGACGGGGCCCTGCGCACCGCCGAGGACAGCCTGCGGTTCAACCCCCGCATCAAGGAGGGCCTCCTGCACCGGGTGGTGTTGCGTACCGGCCTCGACACCCTGGAAATCTGCGCCGTCGTCCTGCGAGTCCTCGCCCGCACCCTCACCGACCTGGCGAAACACCGTGCCGGGCATCAGCTGCTGGACGAGGGGGCCGCCCTGGCCGTCCGCGAGACCGCCCAGTACACCGCCGACGCACTGGTCAGCTACGCCGTCCTGGTCACCGCGCCGGGCAGCGAGGACGCCGAGGCCGCGGAGACACGGCTCGCGGGCGAGCTGCGGGCGGCCAGGGCCTGCAGGGACCACGCCGCCGACCGGCTCCTCGCCCTCGCCCTCGCCGATGCCGGCCGCTGGCAGCTGTACGGGGCACTGCTCACGGAGGTCGACCGGATCCTCGACGAACTGAACCCCGAGCACCGCGGCCAGCGCCTGATGGAGGAGCTGGATCGGCGGGTCCGCGAGCGCAGTGACCGCAGACGCCGTCTCGCCCTCCGCGACCGGTGGAACACGCGCCGGCGCGCCCGCGCCGACGGATGACCGCTCACAGCGCGGCTCCTCAGCGAGGTGTGACGCTGCCGGAGCTCCGTACAGTGTGACGCTGCCGGAGTTCAGCGCAGTGTGACGCTGCCGGAGTTCAGCGCAGTGTGACGCTGCCGGCGACCGGCAGATGGTCGCTGCCGGTGGCGGGCAGGGTGCGGAGCAGGCCGACGGTGGCTGAGCGGGCCATGACCTGGTCGATCCGGGCCAGCGGGAAGGCAGCGGGGAAGCTGAAGGCGAAGCCCCGCTCCGCGACGTTCAGCTGCGATGTCAGCGGGGCCAGCCCGCGGTCGTCGACCGTGCCGTTGAGGTCGCCCAACAGGATCACCGCTGCCACGTCCTCGGCCGCGACGGCCTTGCCCAGCAGACCGGCGCTCTCGTCACGCCAGGAAGACGCGAGGCCGCTTGCCCGGACGCGGACCGATGGCAGGTGCGCGACGTACGTCGCGATCTCCCCACGTGGCGTGTGGACCACGGCCCGCAGCCCGCGACTCCAGGGGCCGGAGATCCCCTGCGGTTTGACGTCCAGCGCCCGGACACCGGTCAGCGGGTGCTTCGACCACAGCCCGACGGTGCCCCGGACCGCGTGGTACGGGTAGGCCGGGGCGAGTGTCTTCTCGTAGACCGGCAGCGCCGCCGGCACCAGCTCCTGCAGCGCGATGAGATCGGGCTCGGCGTCGGCCAGGGCAAGGGCCGTACCCGCGGGGTCCGGGTTCTCGTCGCTGACGTTGTGCTGGACCACCACCAGGTCGTGCGCGCCGGGCTCCCCGCCAGGCTGGAGCAAGCCGCCGAAGAGATACGTCCAGGCCGCCGTCGGCAGCAGCAGGGCCACCAGCGCGGTGGCCGAACGGCGCAGCAGCGCCAGGCCGAACAAGGCCACGACGGCCAGACCGAGCCAAGGCAGGAACGTCTCCAGCAGACTGCCCAGGCGACCCGCGGAGTTGGGCACCGCCCGGTGGAACGCCAACAGCCCGGCCGTCAGCACAGCGCATGCGGCAGTCACCGGCCCCCGCGTCCAGACCGACGGGCCCCTCGCATCCCCTCCACGCACGCTCACGACATTACCGTGACGTTGCCATCACACTGGGTGGGGCCCTGCTCTCGCCGGAATCGGCGGGAACAGGGCCCCCTTCACTCACCTACTGTCAGCGTTGATGGCGCTTGGCCATCGCCGCACTGTGACGCGCGAACTGCTCCTGGCCGAGGCCCCGCATTCCGAGGTCGCGGTAGAGCTGTTCCACGGTGTCGTTGACCAGCAGGTCCGGATGCGCGCGGGTCAGGTCCTCCAGTACGTCTCTGCCGAAACGGAGGACCGCCCTGAGCAGTTCCAGGTAGCCGCACGAGGCGGACGCCCCGGTGGAGAGGTGTCGCAGCGACACGTCCGGACCGGACAGTGCGAGCCGGGTCGGACCGGCCCGCTCGGCCAGTTCCATCTCGGCCGTGCCGTCCAGCGCCAGGGCGTCCAGCGAATACCTCCAGGAGAAGAGGAAGTCGAAGACCGGAACGTTCCGGTAGTGGAACTCGACTCCGGCGATCTCGAGCGAGATGTCCCCGAAGAAGCTTCGCTCCCTGATCTGCCATTCCGGCAGGTTCACCAGATCGCCGAGCACTCCGCGGGCGAGGATCTTGGCTGCTTCCCCGCCGTCGCCCACCGGTACCCAGGTGAAGGCGACGTCTCCGCGGCCTTCGCCGCTGTTGCCGTTTGCATCCATGCTAGTTCCCGAAAAGGTTGGGATTGTGGGGGTAGGCGTCACGCAGCGTGCCGTCCGGATTGAGGACGACCTCGACATCGTAGATGTCGTACTCGCCCTGCCGCTGACCTGCGACACCGACGCGGTCGATACCCAGCTCGTCGAGCAGTTCATCACCGATCTCCGCACGGTGGATCGTGCCCGTCCTGTTCTGGGTGTTGGGCACGCCGGTCGGGTCCTGCTGGAGGACATCATCGATCACACGGGTGCGAGCGTCCCAGTCGATGGTCCACGCCGTGCCGTCCGGACTCCTGTCCGGGCCGCCGACGGTGTGCTTGCTGTCGATGTAACTCTTGACCCCATCGGTGATGGTGACGCCGCCGCTCGAGGAAGAGCCCCGCCACCACCACCGCCGCCGCCGGTGCTCTCCATGCGGGCGATGCTGTCGCCGAGGCCCATGGCACCGTGCACGGAGACGAACGCGCCCGCCGTGATGAGCCCGGCGCCGGCGACCACGCCGGCCGCGCTGGCGACGCAGACCGTGCCGACGGTGGGAATGGCTCCCACGACGCACCCGCCCACGGAGCCGGCCTCCGCTGACCGCATCTCTGCGTCCGCACCCTACGAGGCGCCCCCATCAGCGGGTCCAACGGTTTTCCCGGGCTCAACAAGCGAACCTCATGCCGGCTCGCGTGGCGCACGACCTCCTCTCACAGCTCGCGTGTCCTCGAGCCTGGGCGCCCACCGCCGGGGCTGGAACGCCGAGCACCCGACTGTGCGGCTTCTACTGCTCAGCCTTCCGCGTGGCGGCGCAGCCTCGTAGCGCGACATCTTGGGGATGCCCGACATGCTCGACTGCGGCTTGCTATCCGCGTTTGCACTTATAGCGCGTCTGCAATTATTGTTGCAGCACGTAAGAAGCTCACTCAAGCAAACGCGGAAGGACTGAGCCATGCCGCTCGCACTCCTCGCTCTGGCAGTCGGGGCCTTCGGCGTCGGCACGACCGAGTTCGTGGTCATGGGGCTGCTGCCCGAGATCGCCACCGACTACGGCGTCTCCATCCCCACCGCCGGCCTGCTCGTCACCGGCTACGCGCTCGGCGTCGTCGTCGGCGCGCCGCTGCTGACCGTTCTCGGCAACAAGGTGAGCCGCAAGCGGATGCTCATGGCGCTCATGGGGCTGTTCGTGCTCGGCAACCTGGTCTCCGCCCTCGCCCCGAGCTTCGGGTTGATGCTGACCGGCCGCGTGGTCGCCTCGCTCGCCCACGGCTCGTTCTTCGGCATCGGGTCCGTCGTCGCCGCCGGCCTCGTCGCCCCGGACAGGAAGGCCGGGGCCATCGCCACCATGTTCACCGGGCTGACCGTCGCCAACATCGTCGGTGTGCCGCTCGGCACCTTCATCGGGCAGGCGGTCGGCTGGCGCACCACCTTCGCCGTCGTCGCCGCGCTCGGCGTGGTCGGGCTGCTCGGCATCGCCAGGCTCGTCCCCGCCATGCCCCGCCCCGAAGGAGCCCGGCTAGGCCGGGAGCTCAGGGCGTTCCGTAACCCGCAGGTGCTGCTCGCGATGGCGATGACCGTCCTCGGCTTCGGCGGGGTCTTCGCCGCGATCACCTACATCGCACCGATGATGACCGAGGTCGCCGGCTACTCCACCGGCGCGGTCACCTGGCTGCTCGTCCTCTTCGGCGTCGGCATGTTCCTCGGAAACCTGATCGGCGGCCGGTACGCCGACCGCGCTCTGATGCCCCTGCTGTACGCCGCCCTCGGCGGGCTGGCCGTCGTCCTCGCGCTGTTCACCCTGACCGCCCACGACAAGGTCCTCGCCGCGATCACCATCCTCCTCGTCGGGGCACTCGGCTTCGCCACCGTGCCGCCGCTGCAGAAGCGCGTCCTCGACCAGGCCCACGGCGCACCGACCCTGGCCTCCGCCGTCAACATCGGCGCCTTCAACCTCGGCAACGCCCTCGCCGCCTGGCTCGGCGGCGTCGTCATCGCCGCCGGCCTCGGCTACACCGCCCCCAGCTGGGTCGGCGCCGTCCTCGCCGCCGCCGCCCTCGGCCTCGCCTTCTGGTCCGCCGCACTGGACCGCCGCGCCTTCGCTCGCACCGGGGCCACCGACACCGACACGGGGGCCGAGACCGAGGTCGTTGCCCGTATCCCCGTACACCGCTGACCCCTCGGCGGCAGGTTCGCCGGCCGGCGTCTCCTGCCGATCCTCCTCCGCGCGCTCGCGCGCCTCGCCCACCGCAGAGAAGGCAGTACCCCATGTCCCACGTCCCCGCCGTCGCGCTCAACAACGGCACGGAGATCCCCCAGCTCGGTTTCGGCGTCTTCCAGGTGCCCGACGACGCGACCACCGCCGCCGTCACCCACGCCCTCGACGCGGGATACCGGTCCGTCGACACCGCCGCGATCTACGGCAACGAGGCCGGCGTCGGCCGTGCGCTCGCCGCCTCCGGGATCCCCCGCGGCGAGCTCTTCGTCACCACCAAGGTGTGGAACGCCGACCAGGGGTACGACTCCACCCTGCGGGCCTTCGACGACAGTCTCGCGAGGCTCGGCCTCGACCATGTCGACCTGTACCTGATCCACTGGCCCGCCCCGGCCCGTGATCTGTACGTCGACACCTGGAAGGCCATCGAGACGCTCGTCGCCGACGGGCGGGTCCGCACCGCCGGGGTCTCCAACTTCCGGCCCGCGCACCTTCGTCGGCTCCTGGACAGCAGCGCCCTGGTCCCGGCCGTCAACCAGATCGAGCTCCACCCGGCTCTCCAGCAGCGGGAGTTGCGTGAGCTGCACGCCGTCCACTCGATCGCCACCGAGGCGTGGAGTCCGCTCGCCCAGGGTGCTGTGCTCGCCGATCCCGTGATCGCCGCGATCGCCGCCCGGCACGGGAAGTCCCCCGCCCAGGTGGTCCTGCGCTGGCACCTTCAGCTCGGGAACGTCGTCATCCCCAAGTCCGTGACTCCGGAGCGCATCCGCGCGAACATCGACGTCTTCGACCCCGGATTCGTCCTGGCCGACGACGAGATGCGGTCGATCGAGCGCCTCGACCGCGGGCTGCGCACGGGGCCGGATCCCGACACCCTCGACTGATCCGGACAGGGCTGAAGCCCGAGCCGTAAAGCAGGCTCGGGCTTCAGGTCGTGCACCGCGGTGCACGAGGCGTGGCGCGCGCCTCCCGGACGGGCGCCACACTCACTGGTGTCAGTGCCAGTACTTCATGGTCGTACCCCCTCCCCCGCTCTCGGGCGCAGAGTGACCTCGAAGCGGTCGAGACCGCGGAGGGTCAGATTGCGCCGGTGGTCCGGTTCCGCGACTCCCCGTGCGTCCGGGTAGTCCCTGGCCAGGGCCCCGAGGACCGATCCGGCGAGCCGGATCGCCATGGACGCGCCCAGACAGGCATGGGCTCCGCGTCCGAACCCGAGGTGCGGGTTCGGGGCGCGGTCGAGTCGCAGCTCTGCGGGGTGGTCGAAGCGGAGCGGGTCGTGGTTGGCCGCGCCCAGGAAGAGCGTGACCGGATCACCCGCCCGTATGGTGACGCCACCCAGTTCGGTGTCGGCGACGCAGACCCGGGCGTCCGCCTGGACGGGTGCGTCGTACCGGATGAGTTCGTCCACGGCGGAGGCCGGGGTCGCCGGGAAGGCGGCCATCGCGCCGGGGGTGGTGAGGAGCGCGGCCGCGGCGTTGCCGAGGGGTCACTTCCGCAGGGTCACGCGCGGCCGCGCAGGGCGGCCGCGTAGGCGTCGTCGGGGTCGAGGCGGCGCAGTTCCTCGGCGATCAGCTCGGCCGTCGTCCGGACCTTGAGGGCGAGGACCCGGCTGGGCTGGCCGGGGATGGCCAGGCGGGCCACCGGGCCCTCGGGCCGGTCGATGCGGATCTCCCCGTCAGGCGTCCCCATGCGGACGGCCGTGACGACCGGGCCTTCGGTGACGACCCGGTCGACGGGGACGCCGAGCCGGACCTCGAACCAGCGGGCGAGCAGTTCGGCGCTGGGGTTCTCCGCCTCGCTCTCGACGGCGGCGGAGGTCACGGTCGCCCGGGCCTGGTCGAGCGCGGCGGCCAGCATCGAGCGCCACGGGGTGAGGCGGGTCCAGGCGAGGTCCGTGTCGCCGGGGGCGTAGGAAGCGGCCCGCGCCTCCAGGGCGGCGAGCGGGTCCTCGACCGCGTACATGTCGGTGATACGGCGCTGCGCGAGCGCGCCCAGCGGGTCCCGGGAGGGGACCTCGGGGGCGTCCACGGGCCACCAGACGACGACCGGAGCGTCCGGCAGGAGCAGGGGCAGGACCACGGAGTCGGCGCGGGCGCCGAGTTCGCCGTGGAGACGGAGCAGGACCGTCTCGCCCGAACCGGCGTCGGAGCCGAGCCTGACTTCGGCGTCGAGCCGGGTCTCGTGCCGCTCGCGGGGCGAGCGGGCATGGCGCTTGATGACGACGAGGATGCGGGAGGGGTGCTCCCGGGAGGCCTCGTTGGCGGCCCTGACCGCGTCGTAGGCGTTCTCCTCGTCCGTGACGACGAGCAGGGTGAGCACGACGCCGACGGCAGGCGTGCCGACGGCCCGGCGGCCCTCCAGGATCGCTTTGTTGATCTTGCTGGAGTTGGTGTCCGTCAGATCGATCTTCATGCGCGGCGCCCGTCCCTTCCTCTGCGGCGAGCCTAACCCTCCTCGACGGGTGCGGCGTCCGCCGGTGCGCGGTCGGCCCGTTCGCGGTCAGCCCCGTTCACGGTCAACCGGCGCGCGGTCCGCCGTCAGCCGGTTTCGTCGCCGGCCGGAGACCCCTGATCCTGGTTGCGGCGGCCGACGACGGCGGCGGCCGCGAGCGCGGTGCCGATGAAGGCGGTCGCCACCACCCACGGCCGGTCGAGGACATGGCCGGTGGCGTGGTCCAGGGAGTACCGTCCCGCGCCCGCGACACCGATCGCGGCGGCGGTGAAGCCGAGGAAGGCCGGGTACTCGTACCCGCCGGCCTGAGCGAAGAAGCCGGCCGGGGCGTGGACCGCGACGGCCCCCGCCATGGCGCCGGCCGCGGCGGCACCGGCCGCCGGGGTGGCGAGACCGAGGGCGAGGAGGACGCCGCCGCCCGCCTCGCCGAGCCCGGCGGCGATCGCGCTCTCCCGGCCAGGCGAGAAGCCCATCGCCTCCATGCCCCGGGCGGTGCCCTCGATGCCACCGCCGCCGAACCAGCCGAAGAGCTTCTGCGTGCCGTGCGCGGCGAGTACGGCGCCGGTGCCGACCCGCAGCACGAGCAGCCCGAGGTCGCGTCGGTTGAGCTGGGCCATGGGAGGTCTCCGTAACGTGCGGGGAGGCGGACTCGTACGCCGTCCACTCTCGGCCCCCTCCCCCGGCCGCGCCGCCCGGGATCAGGGCCCTTGCTCCATCGGAGTCATCTTTTGCGGCATTTGTTCCGTGTTGCTTTAGTGAGGGGGCTGTGGCCGTCCCGAAGAGAGTGGGTACGCATGACCGCCGAGTCCCCCGAGACCGCCGCCCTGCGGGAGAAGGTCCGGGCTCTCATGCCCCGGGCGAAGGAGGACCTCACCGAGCTGGTCGCGATGCGTTCCGTCGCCGACCCCCGGCAGTTCCCGCCCGAGGAGTGCGCGAAGGCCGCCGACTTCCTCGTCCGGGCCTTCACCGAGGCCGGGCTCCGCGACATGCGGCGGGTGACGACGCCGGACGGCACGGACGCGGTGGTCGGTCACGCGCCCGGCCCCGAGGGCGCGCCCACGGTGCTGCTCTACTGCCACTACGACGTCCAGCCGCCGCTGGACGACGCCGCCTGGGAGACGCCTCCCTTCGAGCTGACCGAGCGCGACGGCCGCTGGTACGGGCGGGGAGCAGCCGACTGCAAGGGCAACATCGCCATGCACCTGACGGCCCTGCGCGCGCTGGGCGGGCCGGACGGCACGGGCTTCCCCGTGAACATCAAGTTCGTGGCGGAGGGTTCGGAGGAGCAGGGGACGGGCGGCATGGAGCGGCTGGTGCCGCTGCAGCCGGACCTCTTCGACGCCGACGCCCTCCTGATCTGCGACACGGGCAACTTCGCGCTGGGGCTGCCCACCGCGACCACGTCGCTCCGGGGGCTCACCAACGTGGTGGTCACCGTCTCCACGCTCAAGGGCGAGATGCACTCCGGCATGTTCGGCGGCCCCGCGCCCGACGCGCTGGCCGCGCTGGTACGCATCCTCGACAGCCTGCGCGACGAGCACGGCAACACCGCGGTCAAGGGGCTCCCGGGCGACGGTTCCTGGGACGGCGTGGACTATCCGGCCGCACAGTTCCGGACCGACGTCGGCGTCCTGGACGGTGTGTCCCTCATCGGTACGGGCTCGGTCGCCGACGAGCTCTGGGCCCGGCCGGCCGTCACCGTCCTCGGCATCGACTGCCCGCCGGTCGTGGGCTCGTCGGCCGCGATCCAGGCGAAGGTACGGGCCCGGGTCAGCCTCCGCGTCCCGCCGGGCATCGACGCGGACGACGCGCTCCGCGCGCTCACCGACCATCTGACCTCGGCCGCGCCCTGGGGCGCCCGGGTCGAGGTGGAGGCGGAGAGCGCCGGTCAGCCCTTCCGGGCGCGCACCGACGGCCCGGCCTACCGGGCCCTCGCCTCGGCGCTGGGCGAGGCGTACGGGAAGGAGATGGTCCAGTCGGGGCAGGGCGGGTCGATCCCGCTGTGCAACGTGCTGGCCGACCGGTTCCCGGCCGCGGAGATCGCGCTCATCGGCGTCGAGGAGCCCGGCTGCCTGATCCACGCGCCCAACGAGAGCGTGGACCCCTCGGAGATCGAGCACATGGCGCTGGCCGAGGCGCTGTTCCTCAGCGGCTACGCGACCGCGCACTGACCGATGCCCCCTGTGAACCCGGCGCATCGGACGCACCCGGTGCACCCGATGCACCCGAACGGAAAGGGACCGATGGTTCCATGACACAGACTCATGACGGACCCGCGCGACACGACGTACCGCCCGGTCCGCTCGGCGCGCTGGCGGGAGCGGCCTGGCAGGCGCTGCTCGTCGCCGGGCTCGTCTCGATGATCCTGGGCATCATGGTGCTCGCCTGGCCGGATGCCTCCCTGAGAGTGGCCGGTATTCTCTTCGGCCTCTATCTGCTCTTCAGCGGTGTGATGCAGCTGGTCGCGGCCTTCGGCACCCACGCGACCACGGCGCTGCGGGTCATGGCGTTCATCAGTGGAGCGCTCTCGATCCTCCTCGGTCTGTTCTGCTTCCGGGGCGCGATGCAGTCGACCCTGTTGCTCGCACTGTGGATCGGCATCGGCTGGCTCTTCCGGGGCATCACGCAGACGGTGGCCGCGGCCTCCGACCCCGCGATGCCGGCGCGCGGCTGGCAGATCTTCCTCGGCATCGTGAGCGCGGTCGCCGGCGTGGTGCTCATCGTGTCGCCGCTGGAGTCGGCGACGGTCCTCACCGTCCTCGTCGGTGTCTGGCTGCTCGCGGTCGGCGTGGCCGAGCTCGTCACGGCCTTCATGATCCGCTCGCGCGCCAAGAACCTGCCGCAGGGGGCCTGACGGAAGGCCCCGCCGATCCCCGAGTCCCGCCCGCCGTTCGCCCGATGTCCCGGGTGGGCGGCGGGCGCAGTTGACCTGTGCGCTACATTTTGCCGGTCCTTGACCACCGATCCCCCGCGATCGCAACCTTCCGGAGTCGGCATCCCATGAGCGACATCGTCAACGGCCTCGGCCGTGCCGGCGCCTACGGCGCCCTCGGCGTGGTCCTGCTGATCCTCGGCATCGTGCTCGTGGATCTGCTGACGCCGGGGAAGCTCGGCCGGCAGATCTGGGAAGAGCGCAACCGCAACGCCGCGATCCTGCTGAGCTCCGCGCTGCTCGGCATCGGCGGCATCGTCTTCACCTCGATCTGGACCACGTACGACAACTTCGGCAAGGGGCTCGCCTCCACCGCCGCGTTCGGCCTGCTCGGCCTCGTGATGATGGCGGTCGCCTTCCTCGTCGTGGACCTGGTCACGCCGGGCCGGCTCGGCGCCACGCTCGTCGACCCGGAGCCGCACCCGGCGGTGTGGGTGACGGCGTCCTGCAACATCGCGGTCTCGGCGATCGTCTCCGCGTCGATCGCCTGACGACCCCGCACGGAGAGGACGCGGCCCGTCGGGCCGCGTCCTCTCCGCGTGTCCGGCGACGTCCGAGTCAGTCCAGCGTCTGGGTCAGTTCGCTGCGCTCCGCCGTGTGGACGACGCGGCCACGGGCTCCGTTGACGATCGACAGGTGGGGCGGGACGTGCCCGCACTCGACATCGGCGATGATCGGCACGTTCAGCGGAGCGAGCGCGTCGAGGACGGCCTCGTGCTGGCTGAGCGAGTCGTGGCCGGGTGCCGAGGTGCGGCCGACGAGGACCGCGTTCGCCGCGTCGAAGAAGCCCGCCAGACGCATCCCGTGCAGGTACCTGCAGATGGCGAAGGCGTCGTCGCCTCCCGCCTCGACGTGGACGAGGAGCCCCTCGGGGGACTCGGCCCGCGCGAAGCGCGAGAGGTCCAGGTAGGGCGTTCCCGTGAGATTGCACAGCGTCTCGATGCAGCCCCCGATCAGGCGGCCCTCGACGTCGACGTCCCCGTCGCCGTCCAGCCTGGTCCACCTGCCGGGCGCGTCGAGCGTGAACTCGCGTACCTCGGGATCGACGCGGTAGTCGTCCCAGCCCGCGGCGCGGTAGCGGTTCGGCGAGACCTGCGTGAACCGCTGCCCCTGTGCGGACGTGACGATCTCGAGCCAGGGCAGCAGCCCGTGGGGTGTGCGGTAGGGCGTGTCCATGAGGTTGTTCCCGTGCACGGTCGCCGTCCCCGTGAGGAGGGTCAGCGGCGTCATGACGGTCACCATGTCGGAGTACCCGACGAGCCAGGTGGGCTCGGCGGCCCGCAGCCGGTCCCAGTCGAGCAGGGGGAGCAGGTCGATCGCGGTCTCGCCGCCCCACGGCGGCACGACGGCCCGGATGCCGGGGTCCGTGAGCATCGCCATCAGCTCCCTCGCGCGCTCGGCGGCGGGGGCGCTGACGTGCCCCGCGCCGTCCATGCAGTCGCCGACCACCACCTCGTACCCGCGGGTCTCCACATCGCGGATCGCGACATCGAGGCGCGCCCTCATGTCCTTCGGTACGCCACTCGAAGGGGAGGTGACACCTATACGGTCACCGGGGCGCAGGGGGTTCGGGTAGCGAATCGGCATGCCCGTGATCCTCACACGCCGTCATGACGGAGCGACATCGAATTCCGGTGAACTCCGGCTCCCCTACGGCGTCATGGGCTCCACCTCCAGGAAGCGGCGCCCTCGCGGCCCCCGGTAGAGCAGCGCGTCCCAGCCCAGTGCTGCCAGTGCGGCCACGCACGCGGCGAGCGCCTCCGCCTCCTCCTGCGCGGCGCCCGCTCCGGGCGGGCCCAGCCACTCCACCACGGCGGTCGCCGGCCGGTCCCCCGCCCGGACCCGGTAGCCGGTGGCGACCCGAGCGCCCGAGGCGTCCACGGACGAGGGGACGAGCCCGCCGGACTCCAGGGCCAGGGCCACCGCGCGGACCGGCCTCCCCCGCTCCCAGTCGGCGGGCACCGCCTTCGGGTCACCGCCCGGACCGTTCGTCAGCCGTCTGATCTGGAGCAGCCCGTCCCGGGCCGCACGCACCTCCCGCGAACGCTGCTCGGCCTCGGTCCCGGCCACGGGCAGCGGAGGGCCGTCGCCCGTGGCCGCCTCGAACGTTCCCCCACCGCTCGTCGTCGTCATACGAAAACCGTAGGGGCCGCCACTGACAACTGCCCGCCAGGAAGCCTTGGCCAAGGGACCAAAGTCCCGGACATTCGGGACTTTCGTCGCGGCATTCCGGACATTAACCCCTGTGACGATGGTCTTTGAAGATCATCCGACGTGCCGTCATCTCCCGGACGGCCGGAAGGGCCTCATGACCGAGCCACAGAAACGGCCCCTGCCCGTCCGAGTGCGTCGCCATCCCGACGGCATACCGATGGACGACCTCTTCCGGTCGGATCCCGCGCGGCCGACCGGCACTCTGCCCAGGCCGAGCGACCGGCCCGAGGCGGCAGAACCGACGGAACTCACCGAACTCACGGACCTCACCGAACTCACGGACCTCGCGGAACTTACGGAACTCGCCGAACTCCCGGACCGGACCGGCCGGATGACACCGGTCACCAAGACGGGCCCGGGGGCGACCACGGAGACGGCGGCGGGGCCGAGGGCACGGCCCCTGCGGTCCGCCCCGGCGGTCGTCGCCTCCCGGCGCCCGCCGCCCTCCGACCCCGACCTCGTCGAGTGCCGCGGGCCCGCCGTCCCCGGCTGGCTCGCCGTGCTCGCCGGACTGACCGCGCTCGCCGGGGCGGCCGAGACGCTCCGACGGGGCCACCCCCTGACCGGCGGGCAACTGCCGCCCTGGCAGTGGGCCGTGCTCGCCGGCTGCGCCGTCGTCACCGTCGTCGCCTTCGGCGGCCTGACCCGCGGCCGCGCGGGCTCCGCCTGGGTGCTCTCGCTCTTCGGCCGCTACCGCGGCACGGTGCGGCGCACCGGCCTCGCCTGGGTCAGCCCCTTCGTCCTGCGCCGCCGGATCGACGTCAGGCTGCGCCACTGGCGCAGCGAACCCCTCGCCGTCGTCGACGCCGAGGGTTCGGCGCTGCGCGTCGTGGTCCTGGTGGTCTGGTCGGTGCGGGACACGGCCCGCGCGCTGTTCGCCGTGGACGACCATCTCGCCTATCTGCGGGAGCAGGTGGAGGCGGCCGCGGCGCGGGTGCTCTCGCAGCTGCCCGCCGACGCCTTCCGGGGCGACGCGCCGACCCTGCGGGACGCCGAGGCCGTCGGCGACGCCCTCACCCGCATGCTCGCGGCCGAGTGCAAGCCGGTCGGCATCGCGGTCTTCTCCGCCCAGCCGACCCGGATCGAGTACGCCCCCGAGGTGGCCGCCGCGATGCAGCGGCGGCAGATCGCCGCGCTCGACGCCAAGCACCGGGACTCCGTCCTGACCGGTGTCATCGACGCCGTGGACGACACGGTGACGCGGCTGACCACACGCGGACTCGTCGAACTCGACGACTTCGAACGCCAGGCCCTGGTCAAGGACTTGACCGTGGCCTTCTACACCCGGCGTGGCGGGCCGGTTCCCCAGAATCAGGAGTGACGAGGATCGTGGACACCCCCGAATTCACCGCACCCGAACGCACCGGATCCGAATTCAGCGCACCCTCACTCAACGCACCCGAACTCAACGCGACCGACCTCACCGCACCGCGACTCGACGCCGCCGAGCTCACCGCACCGGAGCTCGACGCACCTGGCTTCACCGACGAGATACCGCTCGACTGCGCCTGCGCGGGCTGCGCCGAAGCCGCCAGGAACCGGGGCACGGGCGGCGTGCGCGGCGGTACGGCCGCCCTTTACGGCATGCGCCGCGCCGTCGTCGCGACCGTCGGCGCGGTCGCCCTGGTGGCTGCGGGCAGCGGCACGGCCCTCGCCGAGCCCGCCCCCGCGCACGCCGGCTGGGACGGCTCGAAGTACTGGTTCCGAAACGCCGCGGGCGAGTGGCGCTGGACCAGTCACCACTCCACGTACGTCCAGCGCACCGCCGGCACCGGCTCGTCGGCGTCCGGCACGTCGAGGACCGGCTCGTCGGCGTCCGGCACGTCGAGCACCGTCTCGTCCGGCGGCGGACGCACCGGTGAGCCCGTCTTCCGGGGGCGGCAGGGCTGGGACGCCCAGGACCGCGTCTACTGGTACAAGTACCGCGGCCACTGGTACTGGACCAGCCACCGGGCGAAGTACGAGCAGCGGACGGGCACATCGGGGAAGCCCTCGAAGCCGACCGGCCCGACGGCCCCGACCGCGCCCCCCTCGCGGAGCTGGACGGCGCCGGTCTCCTCGTACGTCTTCACGGGGTACTACGGGCAGCGGGGTTCGTGGTCGAAGGGCTATCACACGGGCCAGGACTTCGCGGTGCCGACGGGGACGACGGTCCGCTCGGTCGGTCCGGGCCGGGTGGTGAGCTCCGGGTACAACCGCTCGTACGGCTACGAGGTGGTGATCCGTCACCCCGACGGCCGCTACACCCAGTACGCCCATCTCTCACGGATCGACGTGTCCCCCGGGCAGAGCGTGTCGGCCGGTCAGCGGATCGCCCGGTCGGGGAAGTCGGGCCGGGTGACGGGCCCGCACCTCCACTTCGAGGTGCGGACCACGCCGTACTTCGGCTCGGACGTCAACCCGCTGGCCTATCTGCGCGGCCACGGCGTACCCGTGTAGGGGAGGAGAAGAGAGGAGACGGGCACCGCTGCTGTGGAGTGGTGCCCGTCTCAGCCGACCGGACGGTTCTCCTTCACGGTGATCCGGCCCTTGCGGATCGTGGCCAGGCGGGGCGCGCGACGCGCGACGGCACTGTCGTGGGTGACCATGACGAAGGTCAGTCCGTGCTCCTCGCAGAGCCCTTCGAGCAGGTCCACGATCTCGTCGCGCATCGACTCGTCGAGATTGCCGGTGGGCTCGTCGGCGAGCAGCACCTTCGGTCGCTTCACCAGCGCGCGGGCGATGGCCACGCGCTGCTGCTGGCCGCCGGAGAGCTCGGACGGCAGGTGCCCGAGGCGCTCGCCGAGCCCGACCGAGTCCAGCGCCTCGGCCGCCCTGTTCCGGCGGTCGGCGGTCTTGACGCCGAGCGGGACGAGGGCGGTCTCGACGTTCTCCAGGGCGGTGAGGGTGGGGATGAGGTTGAAGCTCTGGAAGACGAAGCCGATGTTCTGGCCGCGTACGGCCGTGAGGCGGCTCTCGGAGAGCTTCGCGAGGTCGGTCCCGTCGAGGAGGACGCTGCCGGAGGTGGGGCGGTCGAGGCCGCCGAGCATCTGGAGCAGGGTCGACTTGCCGCCGCCCGTGGGGCCCTGGATGACCAGTCGGTCCCCCTGACCGATGGCGAGGTCGACCCCGGCGAGGGCGTCGACTCTGGTCCGGCCGCGCCGGTACTGCTTGGTGACGCCGATGAGTTCGTACATGGTGCGACTCCTGTGTGAGGTGGTGCGGTACGGGCTACTCGACGCGGCGCAGCGCGTCGGCGGGGCGCAGGCGCGAGGCGCGCCAGGCGCCGAAGGCGCCCGCGACGAGACCGCCGCCGAGGGCGAGGAGCACGGCGAGGCCGACGGTGGTGACGCCGACCGGGGCCGTCAGGGCGATGTCGACGGTCTTGCCGACGGCCGTACGGGCTCCGCCGGGGCCGCCGGGGCCGCCGCCGAAGACCATGCCGCCACCCCTGCCGCCGAATCCGCCGACGCTCGCGCCGAGTTCGGCGGTGAGGTTCGGGCTGACGGCAGTCACGGCGTACGCGCCGGCGAGGCCGACCGCGATGCCGAGGGCGCCGCCGACGACGCCGTTGACGAGGGCCTCGCCGACGACCTGGCGGGTGACGCGGCCGCTCGTCCAGCCGAGCGCCTTGAGCGTGCCGAACTCGCGGACGCGGCGGCCGACCGCCGAGGAGGTGAGCAGGCCGGCGACGAGGACGGCGGCGAGGAGCACCGCGTACGAGAGCCACTTGCCCATGGTGGAGGCGAGGTTCGCGGCGGTGTCGAGGGAGCCGGAGACCGTCTGGGCGAGGTCGGCCGAGGTGGTGACGGTGGTGCCGGAGACGTTCTTCTGGATGGCGGTCCTGACCGTCTCGATCTTCGTCGAGTCGGTGGCCTTCACATAGATCGTGGTGATCTTCCCGGTGGAGGCGGACAGCGACTGCGCCTGCTTCAGGGGCAGGTAGACCTGGGCGGCGGACTGGCCGCTGTCGGCGGTCGCGATCCCGATGATCTCGAACGTCACACCCTTGACCGTCAGCTTCCCGCCGACCGCGAGGCCCTCCTGCTGAGCGTAGGCGCTGTCGAGGACGACGACCTCGGCGTCGGTCTCGGTGGTCTTGAAGGTGCGGCCCGTGGAGACGGTGGAGGTGGTGAGGGGGCCGAGGTCGGGGGCGGTGACGTCGGTGCCGTAGAGCGTGAAGGAGTTGACGTCGAAGGCCGCGCCGCCGCCGGTGACCGTGTCGCCGGGGCCGGGGCCGCCGCCCGTGGCGCCGGAGCCGCCCGCCGCGCCGCCGGTGCCCTCGCCCGGCTGGGCGGGCTGGGCCTGCCCGCGCTGGATCCGGCCGCGGGTGAACTCGCCGTCGATCTTGAGGTTGACGAGGCTCAGACCGCCGACGGCCCGGTCGACGCCCTGCTGCTTCGCGACCGTGGCGACGGTGGAGTCGGCGAGGGTCTGGAAGCCCTGGACCATCAGCCGGTCACTGCTCTGTTCCTTCTCGCCGTCCTCCTCGCCCTGGAACTCGAACCGGGGCCGCTGCGGCTGTCCGCCCTCCTGGGGCCGCTCCTGGGCCTTGGTCACCGTCAGGTCCGTACCGAGCCCGTACAAGGACTCGAGCACCTTGCCCTGGGCGACCTTCATGCCGGAGGAGACGGAGTTGACGACGATGACCAGCGCGATGCCGAGCGCGAGCCCGGAGGCGACGACGAGCGCCGCCTTTCTGCGGCGGCGCAGCTCGCGCCGGAGGTAGGTGAAGAACATGGCGTGACGGTAGGGGCGGCGTGTGATGGTGGGATAAGGCCCGCGTGAGAGCGGCATGAGAGCGCGTCACCTCGGTCGCGCCCGCCCAGGGGGACGGCGGGAATCGGCCGTCTACGAGCCGGGCGGCGCCCCAGGGACAGCGGGAATCGGCCGTCTCCTGGGCGGGCGGCGTCTCGTGGTGGCAGAGTCGGCGTCATGTCCGACAGCGGGGGAACGGCGCGACGGGGACCGGTGACGGCCCTGCTCGACGCCACGGGGTTGTTCTTCAAGCCGGCCCGGGAGGCGTTTCCCGGAGCGGGTGCGGCCGACTGGGCGGCGGCGGCCGCCCTGGACCCGGGGGCCGTCGGTCCCGACGGGGCGTGGCGGCTGGACTTCCGCTGCTTCGCCGTCGCCGGCCCTGGCAGTACGGGCTGGACCCTGATCGACGCCGGCGTCGGCCCCGCCGAGGGTCCTGGGGCGCCCTGGTGTCCCGTGCCCGGCCGGCTGCCGGACCTGCTCGCGGAGGCCGGGATCGACCGGGAGGACGTCCGCACCGTGGTCCTGACGCATCTGCACGAGGACCACACGGGCTGGGCCTCCGACGCCGCGGGGCAGCCCTTCTTCCCCCAGGCGCGGTACGTCGTCCAGGGCGCGGAGACCGCCGCGCTCGACCGGGACGACCCGGTGTGGTCCTGGGTCGTGGAACCACTGCGGGCCACCGGGCAGTTGTCCGAGATCGAGGGCACGCACCGGCTCCGCCCCGGTCTCACCCTGCTGCCCACGCCGGGGCACACGCCGGGCCATCAGTCGGTCCTCGTCGAGGACCCCGACGGCCGGGGCGGCCGGGACGTCCTGGTCACCGGCGACCTCCTCGTCCACGCCGTCCAGCTCGCGAACCCGTCGGTCGCGTACGCCCACGAACGCGACCCGGCCACGGCCCGGGCCTCCCGCGAGAAGCTCCTCGCGCGGGCCGCCGAACGCGGCGCGGTCCTGGCGACGGCCCACCTGACCCGCCCGTTCGTCGAACCACACGCTCCTTAGGGCCTGTCCGGCCCCGATCCGCCGGACAGGCCCCGGGGGGTGGTCAGGCGCCCGTCGTGGCGTAGGCGAGCGGGTCGGTCAGGACGTCGTGCAGGACGAGGGCCGCCGCGCCTCGGGCGGCGTCGGCCGCCGGGTCGGACGCGCGGAGGCGGCCCGCCTCCGGGGTCCAGAGGCCGGAGACGACACGGGCGGAGAGCTCCTCCGCGACGGCCGGGGCGAGCCAGGGCATCAGGTGCGGGTAGATGCCGCCGAGGACGACGGCCTCGGGGTCGAGGAGGTTCACGGCACCTGACAGCGCGCGGCCGAGCATGCGGCCCGCCTCGGCGAGCGCGGCGAGGGCGCGCGGGTCCTCCGTCTCGGCACGGCGTACGAGCTCCGCGACGTCGGAGGCCGCCGCGGCCCGCAGCAGCGCCGCCTGGCCCGCGTACTGCTCCAGGCAGCCGCGCGATCCGCAGCGGCAGCGGGGTCCTTCGGCGTCGACGACCAGGTGCCCGATCTCGCCGGCGAAGCCGTGCGCGCCGCGCAGGAGTTCGCCGTGGACGACGATCGCGCCGCCGACGCCGATCTCGCCGGTCAGGTGGAGGAAGGTGCGGAGGTCACCGAGGGCGCCGAACCACAGCTCGGCGAGGGCCGCCATGTTGGCCTCGTTGTCGGAGGTCAGCGCGAGGCCGGCCGGTCCGCCGGTGCCGGGGCGCCGCGCGGCGAGGGCCTCGCCGAAGAGGCGTTCGGCGTCGACCTCGTTCCAGCCGAGGTTGGGCGCCTGTCGGACGGTCCCGCCGGTGACGAGCCCCGGGAGGGCGAGCCCGGCTCCGGCCGGGACCAGCCCCCGGGCGGCCGCCGCGTCGAGCGCCTCCGCGGCGATGCGGGCGGCGCGGTCCAGGACCTCGGCGGCGCCGGCCGCGCGGTTGTCGAGGCGCTCGGTGCGGCGGACGCGGTCGCTGCCCGTCAGGTCGACGACGCAGGCCGTCACGTAGTCGATGTTGATCTCGACGCCGAGTCCCGCGGGCCCGGTGTCCGCCGGTTTCAGTACGGTGCCGGGCCGCCCCGCCTGGCCGCTGAACGTCTTGCCCGACTCGACGAGGAGGCCGAGGTCGAGGAGTTGCTCGACCAGCGAGGAGACGGCGGGCCGGGTGAGTCCGACACGGGAGGCGACGACGGCCCGGGTCGTCTCGCCCGCCTCGTGGACGGTCCGCAGGACCAGGCTCAGGTTGTGCCGACGCACGCCCGACTTGTCGGCCTTGGGTTCTGTGGGCTGGTTCATGGTGAGCGAGAGCCTAGCCGCCTCTTTCGCCCACCGAAAAACAGTTCGGTGACCGAACCCTTCGACGATTTTCCGGGTTAGAGTCTCCCCATGACGCTTCCGCGCGACTACCGCGGCCAGACCTGCGCCCTCTCCCGCTCGATGGAGATCGTCGGCGAGCGCTGGACGCTGCTCGTCCTGCGCGACGCCTTCTACGGGGTCCGCAGGTTCGGGGAGTTCGCGGCGCATCTGACGGTCCCCCGGGCCGTCCTCACGGACCGGCTCGCCACGCTCGTCGGGGCCGGCGTCCTGGAGCGCCGCCCCGAGACGGGCACCGGCCGCCGCGAGGTCTACGTCCTGACGCCCAAGGGGATCGCCCTCTGGCCGGCCGTGCGCGCGCTCACCGCCTGGGGCGAGGAGTTCTACGCGGCGGACGGCGGCCCGCGCCGCGTGTTCCGGCACGTCGGCGACGAGGCCCCGATCGACGCCGACGGCCGGTGCACCGGGTGCGGCACGGACGTACCGGTCGCCGACGTCCTGGTGACCCCCGGCCCGGGGCTGCCGCCCCCGGCCGAGAACGCCGACCCGGTGACGGCGGCGCTCGCCCGCCCGCACCAGCTGCTCACCCCTCTGCTCACCACCGCGCCCCAGCGGCGCCCCACGAGAGGTCCCCAACGATGAAGATCCTGGTCGTCGGCGCCGGCGCCACCGGTGGCTACTTCGGCGCCCTGCTCGCCCGGTCCGGACAGGACGTCACCTTCCTGGTCCGTCCGGCCCGCGCCGCCGCGCTGCGCGAGCGCGGGCTGCAGGTCGTCGCTCCCGGCGAGCAGTGGATCCTCACGCCTCCGCTCGTCACGGCCGACGAGCTGACCGGCCCGTACGACCTCGTCCTGCTCTCGGTGAAGTCCACCGGGCTCGACCGGGCCGTCGAGGACATCGCGCCGGCCGTCGGCCCGGACACCGCGATCGTCCCGCTCCTCAACGGCCTCGCCCACCTCGACGTCCTCAACGCCCGCTTCGGCGCGTCCGCCGTCCTCGGCGGGGTGGCCAAGGTGGTCACGACCCTCGACGAATCCGGCGACATCCGCAGGCTGGCCCCGCTCGCCCATCTGGCGTTCGGCGAGCAGGACGGGACGGTCTCCCCGCGCGTGGAGAGGATCCGGGCCGTGCTCGACGCGTCGGGGATCGAGGCGCCGGTGCCGGAGCGGATCCTGACCGCGATGTGGCACAAGTGGGTGTTCATCACGACCTTCGGCGCCGTGACGAGCCTGATGCGCGGCACGGTCGGCGACGTGTACGACACCCCGGGCGGCCCCGCCCTCGGCCCGGCGGTCCTCGGCGAGGCCGCCGCGGTCGCCGCCGCGGCGGGTCACCCCGTACCGGAGGCGGAGCGGGCGGCGACGCTGGCCGTGGTGTCCGCGGCCGGCTCGCCGATGGTGCCGTCCCTGTACCGCGATCTGGCGGCGGGGCGGCCGACCGAGGTCGAGCACCTCTTCGGCGACCTGACCGAGCGTGCGCGTGCCTTCGGTGTGGCGACCCCGCTGCTCGACCTGGCGACGCTCCACCTGCGGGTGCACCAGCGCCGGGTGACGGCAGTGTCATAGGCGTGTCGGGCCGCTCGGGTCGGCCGATGTCCCCTCCGCGCAAACTGGGGTGCGAACCGCCGGTGCGGTGGTGTCTGATCGGGGACGTGACGATAGAGACGGGGAAGCCGGGAGTCGACGGGCTGGGCGAGGCCGTGGGCGTCCTGCGCGAGTGGCAGCACGACGGGGCTCCGACGCAGTTGCATCCGGGGGACGTGGGCTGGTTCTGGCGGACGGGCGCGGAGGCGACGGCCGCGGCGGTCAGGACATGGAGCCGCGACGGCCGGATCCTCGCCGTCGGGCTGCTCGACGGTCCGGGGCTGCTGCGGCTGACGATCGCGCCCGACGCCGGGCAGGACGAGGAGTTGGCGCGGCGACTGGTCGACGACGTGAACGACCCGGAGCGCGGTGTGCTGCCCCGGGGGAAGGCGAACATCGAGGCGCCGATGGACGCGCTGGTCCAGGATCTGCTGTCCGAGGCCGGCTGGGGCGTCGACGAACCGTGGACGCCGCTGCGACGCGACCTCACGGAGCCGGTGGACGACCCGGGGGTACGGATCGAGGTGGTCGGGCCGGAGCGGGCGCGGGAGTTCGCCGCCGTCATCCGGGCGGCGTTCGAGGGGGCGAGGTTCACGGACGAGGGCTGGCACGCGATGGCGTCCGGATCGCCGTTCGCCGACGCGCGGTCGCTGCTCGCGTACGACGACCGGGGCGACGCGGTGGCGGCGGTGACGGTGTGGTCGGCGGGCCCTGGCCGACCGGGACTGCTCGAACCGATGGGCGTGCACCGCGACCACCGCCGCCGGGGCCACGGCGAGTCGATCACCCTCGCCGCGGCGGCCGCCCTCCGGGAAATGGGCGCGTCGGCCGCCCTCGTCTGCACCCCGGCCTCCAACGCCGCTGCCGTGGCGACCTACGAGTCGGGCGGCTTCCGGCGACTCCCCCAGGTCCGGGACAAGTACCGGGGCGCGGAGGAGCGATGAGCCACGCCGTGACGCCGGCCGGCGGTCCGGCGAGGAGTCGGCGGGCCTTCCGGTGGCGGCGCCGATGATGATCGTGAGCCTCGGCCTCTCCGCGGCATGCGCCATCGGTGCGCTGGCCGCCGCGGCGTCCGTCGCGGCGATGGCGCTCCCGGGCCGGCCGCGGCCCTGGCCGGTACACCTGCTGGGCCGAGCGGCGGCGGTCGCCGCCTGTGCGGCCGCGTCCGTCTACTCCCGCGCTGCTCGCCGCCGGCGCGGCCTGCCTGGCGAACTTCCGTACCGTCAGGTCCCCGTACTCGTGACGACGGGCCGGGGCCCCGTGGATTCCGTGTCGGTGTCGTCGGTGCCGACCGAGCCGCGGGGAAGCATCCGGTCCAGCCACTTCGGCAGCCACCAGTTGGCCCGGCCGAGGAGTGTCATGGTCGCCGGTACCAGCACCATGCGTACGACCGTGGCGTCGATGAAGATCGCGGTGGCCAGGCCGAGCCCGAACATCTTGGTGGAGGGGTCCTCGGCGACGGCGAAGGACAGGAAGACCGACACCATGATGAGGGCGGCCGAGGTGATGATCCGGGCGGTGCCCGAGACGCCCTCGACGATCGCCGTGCCGTTGTCGCCGGTGCGGAGGTACTCCTCGCGTACGCGGGAGAGGAGGAACACCTCGTAGTCCATCGAGAGGCCGAACAGGATGGCGAAGAGGAACGCCGGGATGAACGACACGATCGGAACCGTCGCTTCCAGCCCGATGAATGCGCCTCCCCAGCCCCACTGGAAGACCGCGACCATGATGCCGTAGGCCGCGCCGATGCTCAGCAGATTCAGCAGTACCGCCTTGAGCGGTACGAGTATCGAGCGGAAGACCAGCATCAGCAGCAGGAACGACATCGCCAGCACGGCGGCGACGATCACCGGCAGGCGCTGGCTGGTGCGTCGGCCCACATCGGACAGGCTCGCGGCGGCGCCGCCGACGTGGGCCCTGGCCGGGCCGGGCCCGATCGCCGTGGGCAGCACGTCGGTGCGCAGCCGGGCGATGGTGTCGGCCGTGGCCTTGTCCTGCGGGCTGGTGGTCGGGAACACCACGAGGGTCGCGATGCCGGTGGCCCGATCGATGTGCGTCGGCGCGACGGACGCGATGCCCGGATCCGCCGCGACCGCCCCGACGAGCCGGTCCAGCACTCCCGGATCACCGGTGGGGTCCGCGACGATGACGAGGGGACCGTTGGTGCCCGGGCCGAATCCCTCGGCGACGAGGTCGTAGGCCCGGCGCTCGGTACGGCTGTGGGGCAGTGAGCCGTCGTCGGGCAGGCCGACGCGCAGGCCGAACACAGGCAGCGTCGCCGTCAGCAGCAGCGCCGCGGCGCCGACCGCGTACGCCACCGGGTGCCGGCTGACGTGCCCGATCCAGCGACGCCACCCGGCGGCGTGGGCGGCACCTGCCGCCGGGTCCCGCCGCCCTGCGAGACGGGCCGGCTTCCTGGACCGCAGAGCCCGGCCGATCCGGCCGGCCCGGGCCAGGCGCGGGCCCGCCGCGCCGAGGAAGGCCGGCAGCAGCGTCACCGACGCGAGCACCATCGTCAGGACGACGATCGAGACGGCAAACCCGCCCACCGTCATGAACGGCACGTTCGCGACCGCCAGGCCGAGGATCGACACGACGACGGTGCCGCCGGCGAAGACCACCGGCCGCCCCGCCGTCGCCACCGCTCGTCCGGCCGCCGCCTGCGGATCGAGCCCGCACGCGAGGTACTCCCGGTGCCTGGCGAGCACGAACAGCGCGTAGTCGATGCCCACTCCGAGCCCGACCATGCTGCCCAGGACCGGTGCGAAGGTGGGGACCTCCGTCACCCCCGCCAGTACCGTCATCGTGGCGACCCCGACGGTCAGCCCGAAGACCGCCATGCCGATCGGCAGCGCGGCGGCGACGAGCGAACCGAACGCCAGGAACAGGATCGCGGCCGCGGCGAGGAGGCCGATCAGCTCGCTCACGCCGCCGTCGGCGTCGGAGAAGGCGTAGAAGAGGTTCCCGCCCATCTCGATGCGCAGCGGCAGCTCGGGGCGCAGCCGGTCGCCGAGATCGACGAGGGCGTCGAGGTCTTCGGCCGACAGCCGGCTCTGGTCGGGGTACTGCACCCGGACGACCGCGATCCGCCCGTCGGCCGAGACGAGGCCGCCGCGCACGGCGGTGTCCCCGCCCGCGTCGAGCGCCCCCGCCGGGTCGCTCGTGCCGAGCACGTGCGGCAGCCGCTTCACCTCGGCCCGCAGCCGGGTGAGAGCGGTGCGCGCGCCGTCGTCGTCGTCGTCGTCGTCGTCGAAGAACGTCGCACCGTCGTCGAGGGGGGTGACGACCACGTGGGCGGTCATCCCCTCCTGGCCGGTGCCTGCCCGCTCGATCAGTTCAGCGGCCTGTTGGGAGTCCAGTCCCGGAGCGGTCAGCGAGTCCGCGGTCCGCCCGCCGAAGGCGACGGCGGCGAGGACGGCGAGCGTGGCGGCGATCAGCCATGTCGCGATCACCCGCCAGGGATGGCGGGCGGCGCTTGCGCCCAGGCGCAGCAGGGCTTTCGAGAGCATCGGGTCCTCCAACCACCTGGTCGGCCGTCCTTGTACGGCCGCCGATACCGAGGCTCGTCGCCGCGGCGCTCCGCGGCATCGGCCCGCGGGCCGCGGATCCGTCGGCCCTGGGGCGGAGTGACGACCCGTCCTTTCGGCCGATGCGCGGCACGCCGTGGTCCCTAGGCTGAGAACCGTGCTCCGAGACGACCTGCGAACCCTGTGGACCGAACCCCGGCCGCCCGACGCGCCCGCCCGGGTGCGGCGGGACTGGGCGCTGCTCGCCGCGGGCCTTGCCGGTGCGGCACTGGAGGCCACCCTGCGCGAGAACGTCGTGTGGCGGCCGGCGGCGGTGGTGCTCGCCGTATGGCTGTGCCTGCTGCTCCTGTGGCGCCGGACCCACCCGCTGGCGATGGTGACGCTTGCCTTCGGCTCGGTGGTCCTGCTTCCGGTGGCCTCGCTCGTCGCCGCACCGCCCGAGCCCGTCGGCCTGTACACCGGCGCGGTCGTGCTCGTGCTGGTGTACGCGCTGCTCCGGTGGGGATCGGGACGGGAGATCGTGCTGGGCGGCGCGGTGATCCTCCCGGTCGGCGCGCTGTGTGTCGTCACGGACGGGTCCCCGGTCGTGGAAAAGGTCGTGGGCTTCGTCTTCCTGCTGCTGCCCGGCGTGGTCGGGGCTGCCGTGCGGTTCCGTGTGACCGCTCGCGAGCGGCAGTTGGAGCAGGTGCGCTCCCGCGAGCGCGTGCAGCTCGCCCGCGAACTGCACGACACGGTGGCCCACCACGTGTCGGCCATGGTGATCATCGCCCAGGCGGGCCGGGTGCTCGCGGGCACCGACCCGTCCGCCGCCGTCGAGGCGCTGGAGGGGGTCGAGGAGGAAGGGGCGCGCACGCTGGAGGAGATGCGCGCCATGGTCGCCACGCTGCGCGACCGCGGGGTCGGCGCCGAGCTGGCTCCGCCTGCGGGAGTCGCGGATCTGGAGCGCCTGGTGCGCACTCCTGGTGGTCGCCTCAGGGTCGACCTGCGGCTCGACGGCGAACTGGGCGCGCTGCCCCCGGCCGTGGACGCGGCCGTCTACCGGATCGTGCAGGAGTCGGTGACCAACGCGCTGCGCCATGCGGTCGACGCGACCGAGGTCGTCGTCCGGGTCGCCGCGGAACGGCACATGGTGCGGGTGAGCGTGCGCGACGACGGCCGGCGCACCGGCCGGGGTCGCGACGGATACGGACTTACCGGATTGCACGAGCGAGCGACGCTGCTCGGCGGCACACTACGAGCCGGCCCGGGTACCGACCGGGGCTGGCATGTCGACGCCGAACTGCCGAGAGCGAGGAGCGAGAGCCGTGTCCATTCGCGTCCTCATCGCTGACGACCAGGCGATCATCCGCACCGGGTTGCGGATCATGCTGAACGCCCAGCCCGGCATCGAGGTGGTCGGCGAGGCGGCCGACGGGCGTGAGGCGGTACGTCTGGCCCGCGAACTGCACCCCGACGTCTGTCTGTTCGACATCCGCATGCCCGTACTCGACGGGCTCGCGGCCACCCGGCTGGTCGCCGGCCCGGGCGTCGCCGACCCGCTGGCCGTGGTCGTCATCACCACGTTCGACCTCGACGAGTTCGTCTACGGCGCGCTGCGTGCCGGCGCCCGCGGATTCCTCCTCAAGGACACGGGACCGGACCTTCTGGCCCAGGCCGTACGGTCGGCTTCCGGCGGTGAGGCGCTCATCGCGCCCAGCGTCACCGTCCGTCTGCTCCAGGCCTTCGCGGACCTGCCCGCCGGCCGGCCCGTGGTCCAGCCGGTCTCCCCCGTCACCGCCCGCGAGGAGCAGGTGCTGCTCGCCGTCGCTCGCGGGCTGACCAACACCGAGATCGCCGATGCGCTGCACATCAGCCTCAGCACGGTGAAGACGCACCTGGCCAGCCTGATGGCCAAACTCGGCGCCCGCAACAGGGTCGAGATCGCGATGTGGGCCTACGAAACGCGCCGCATCCTCCCCGGAGCCTGAGCCCGCCTCGACGATCTGGATCAAGGACCTCTCCAGGACGACCCGACGATCACGACGCGATACGCGCCCTAGGCGTCGGCGTCCTGCGGGTACCAGCGCAGTTCGACCGTGTTGCCGTCCGGGTCCTTCACGTAGACCGACTGGGCCGAGCCGCGCGCGCCCCAGCGCGGGACGGGGCCCTCGAGGACGTCGAACGTGCCCGCGTCGATGATCTCCTGCCAATCCAGGGGGTCCACGACCAGGCAGATGTGGTCGACGTTGGACTCTCCTCGCGGGCGCGAGAAGAGGTCGATGACCGTGCCCTCGTCGATGCGCACCGACGGGAAGGGAACCTTGCCGGCCCGCCACTCCTCTACGCGCTCGGGCGTCAGGCCCAGCGCGCCGGTGTAGAACTCGAGCGCCCTGTCGACGTCGGTGACGTTGAGTACCAGGTGGTCGAAGGCTTTGACTCGCATGTGGGGGATCACCCTTCCGGAGTTGCGTGTACGTCTGATCTCGTGGATTCAGATGATCATGCTGTTCGCGGAGCCGGCGATCAAGTGTCCGGCCGGCTTGACATCAGGACGCCCGCGTCAGCGGGTCCGCTCGGAAGCGATCCGCGCCTGGCCGGGCGGACGGCTCTCTATGATGATCGCCGCTGAGCAACACGGGAACTCACGTGGACCGTTGACGGCGAAGGACTCGGGGAGCGGACATGACCACGCGGGTGAACGACATACCGTCCGGCAGACGGAGCGGGCGGCGCCCCCTGGCGACGGGGGCGGCCCTGGTCGCCCTCTGCTGGCTCACCACCGGATGCGGTCTCTTCGGGTGGGGGAACGAGACCATGGGCGTCGCCTGGGACACCCCCGCCGACCGCAAGGCCGAACCGCAGGGGACGGGAGCCTGGCTGTCCGGCGACACGCTGGTCCGCAGCCGCTTCGACGCGGTGACCGGCTTCCACGCCGCCACCGGCCGACGGAGCTGGGAGTACGTGCCGCCCGGCCGCTCGTCGGTCTGCCACGCCACGGCCGACACCGCCCGCTCGGTCCTGGTCCTCGTCCACGACGGGGACGGCGCCGCGTCCCCGGCCAAGGACACGTCCTGCACCACTGCCGTCGGCATCGACATGAAGGACGGCCGCGAGCTCTGGCGGGCCCCGCTCAGCGAGCCCGAGCAGCGCCGCCTCCAGGACTACTCGGTGTCCGCCGGCGGCGGCGTCGCCGTGCTCCTCCAGCAGGACGGGCTGCGCGCCGTGGACGTGCGCACCGGGAAGCCCCGCTGGAAGGCGGCCCTGCCGATGGACTGCGTCCCGGGCCGGACCGCGGCGGCCGAGCGTCAGATCTCCGCCTTCCTCGCCTGCGGCGGCGAGGACCGTACCGGGGACGACAAGATCGCGCAGGACGCCGAACTGCACACCGCCGCCTTCGACCCGGCCACCGGCGCGCTCCGCTGGTCCGCCCCGCTCGGGGGCCGGCGCCCCGTCGGCCACGACGACTTCACGGAGTTCGTGTCGGCCGATCCGGTGGTCGTGGCCGCCTCCGAGGACGGCGAGCGGGGGGCGTACTTCTCCTTCGGCCGGGACGGCCGCCCGAACCCTCCGATCGAATTCAGCGGCCCGTACGGCGAGATCGACTACCGCAACAGTTTCACCATGGCGGCGGCGGACGACCGCAGGCTCTACACCATGCCCGAACCCCCGACGAAGAGGTCCCGTGACAGCCGCTTCCACCTGACCGCCTTCGACCTGGCTACCGGCGCCCCCGCCTGGGGCGGCACCCCCGACGACGACCGCCTCGACGGCGACAGCGGGTACAGCCTCCTTGTCCAGAACGGGAAGCTCACCGTCCTCACCTCGCACCGCAAGAACCCCTACCGCGTCCGTGTCCTCGATCCGGCCACGGGCGAGCAGCGCGAGATCCGCGACCTGCCGGACGGTGTCGGTCCCGTGGACAGGATCTTCACGCACCAGGGCCGGCTCGTCGTCGCCCGCTACGACGCCCACGAGACGGGGTCCAGGCCCTTCACCGTCTACGAACGCCGCTGACGCGCCGCCGCACCACCGTCACCCTCGCGTCGCTCCGGATGCGGGCGCGAGGCGTGCGCACACCGCCTCAGCGGCGGCCTTCCCGGCGGGTGTACGTGTCGCTCGCGGTGAGCTGGGAGTTCATGACCGCGTCGGTACCGAAGGACACCCGGTCCTTGCGGGCCTGACGCAGTGCCTGCTCCTCCATGAGCAGCCCCTCGACCGTTTCCGTGCGGCTGCCGCCACGCCGCATCAGCGTGAACGTCAGCAGCACCCCGATGCCGCCGAGAACGCCGAAAAGGATCAGTACTGCGACCACGGTGCCTCCCCCCGTCGTTTCGGCCACGGTAACCCGCACGACCCGTTCCCGTCCCGGGAAGGGCGAGGAGAAGGGTGAGCTCAGCGCAGCAGGGCCGGGCTCGCCGTCGCGAGGACTCCGGCGATCCGCTCCCAGGTCTCCGTGGAGCGCGTGAGCGGTGGCAGGATCTCGCCCGAGCCCGTGCCCCAGGCGGTGGCCAGGGCCACGGGATCGCCGCCGGTGACGGCTCCCCCGGCGAGGGCCGCCGCGCCGAGCGCGACGAGTTCCTCGGCGGCGGGGACGACGAGGGGCCGCCCGGAGAGCCTGCGTACGGTATCGGTCCACATCCTGCCGCGCGCCCCGCCCCCGATCAGGCGCAGCGGCCGGTCCCGTACCGCGGGATCCGTCAGGTCGAGGCCGCAGGCGGTGAGGAGTTCGTCGAGGGCGCGCAGGAGGGTGAAGGCCGCGCCTTCGTAGGCGGCGCCGAGGATCGCGCGCGGGTCGGTGGCGTGGCGCAGTCCGGTGACGAGTCCGGCGGCGTGCGGCAGATCGGGGGTGCGCTCGCCGTCGAGGTACGGGAGCACGACGACCTCTCCGCCCGGTACGGCGTCCTCCCGGTCGAGGCCCAGGAGCGTGGCGAACCGGTCGACGGCGAGCGTGCAGTTGAGGGTGCAGCCCAGGGGGAGGTACGTGCCGTCGGTGGCGGCGAACCCGGCCAGCCCCGGGTCGGCCGGCCGGGCGCGGGTGGCCGCGAAGACCGTGCCGGAGGTGCCGAGGCTGACCACCGGGTGGTCGAGCAGGCCCGCCGCGCCGAGGCCGAGCCCTACGGCGGCGGCCATGTTGTCGCCGCTGCCGGCGGCGACGACGACGGTGCGGGGCAGCCCGAGGGCCTCCGCGGCGGCCGCGGCGAGGGTGCCGACGCGGGTGGCGCCGGAAGGGGCGACGGCGGGCAGCAGGGAGGGGGCGAGGCCCAGGAGGTCCAGGATCTCCCGGTCGTAGGAGCCGGCTGTAACGGCGGTGTCAGCGGTGACGTCAGTGGTGGACGATGCGTCTGAGGTGCCCGCCCCCGGGCCGTACCAGCACGTGCCCGAGGCGTCTCCGGGGTCCGTGACCGCGTGGCCCGTGAGGCGTTCCGTGAGGTAGTCGTGCGGGAGGCGGACGCCTGTCGTCGCCGCGGCGACGGCCGGTTCACGCTCGCGCAGCCACTGCCACTTCGCGGCGGTCATCGAGGCGACCGGCACCGAACCGGTGCGCTCCAGCCAGGACTTCGGTCCGCCGAGGCCGGCGGCGAGGGCGGCCGCCTGCGGCGCCGAGCGCGTGTCGTTCCAGAGCAGCGCGGGACGCAGGGGCCGGCCGTCGGCGCCGAGGGCGACCAGGCCGTGCTGCTGTCCGGCGACCGCGATGCCGGTGACGGAGGCGGCCGGGACGCCCGCCTCGCGTACCGCCGCGCGGACGGCCGTACCGAGGGCGGTCCACCACTCCTCGGGGTCGCTCTCCCGCGCTCCCCCGGTGCCGCTGACGGTGTGGGGGGCGCGGCCGACGGCGAGGAGCTCGCCGGTCCCGGCGTCGACGACGACGGCCTTGGTGGACTGCGTGGAGCTGTCCACGCCGATCACGACGGAGCGGTTGGCGCGCACGCCCTCACCTCTCATCTCTCTCGCGTCCCGTGTCCGGGTTCTGGGTTCGGCGGTTCTCGGTTCGGCGGTTCTGCGTTCGGCGGTTCCGGGTTCGGCAGATCTGGGTTCGGCAGATCTGGGTTCTCACCCATTGCTCCGGGAGCGGGTCTGGCGCCGCGGCACCCTCATCCCGTATTAGTTATCTCAGATAACAAATCCCCAGAGCAAGGGAAGGACCCACCATGCCGGAGCTTTTCTCCCCCACCCCCGAGGACCGCTTCACCTTCGGCCTCTGGACCGTCGGCTGGCAGGGCCGCGACCCCTTCGGCGAGGCCACCCGCCCGGCCCTCGACCCGGTCGAGGCCGTCGAGCGGCTCGCCGCCCTCGGCACGTACGGCATCACCTTCCACGACGACGACCTCATCCCCTTCGGCGCGTCGGAGAGCGAGCGCGAGACGGCCGTCAAGCGGTTCCGCGCCGCGCTGGAGCGGACCGGACTCGCGGTCCCGATGGCGACGACCAACCTCTTCACCCACCCGGTCTTCAAGGACGGCGCCTTCACCGCCAACGACCGGGACGTACGCCGCTTCGCCCTGCGCAAGACCCTCCGGAACATCGACCTCGCCGTCGAACTCGGCGCGACCGTGTACGTGGCCTGGGGCGGCCGCGAGGGCGCCGAGTCCGGCGCCGCCAAGGACGTGCGGGTCGCGCTCGACCGGATGAAGGAGGCCTTCGACCTCCTCGGCGAGTACGTCACCGAGCAGGGCTACGACCTGCGCTTCGCGATCGAGCCCAAGCCGAACGAGCCGCGCGGTGACATCCTGCTGCCCACCATCGGCCACGCCCTCGCCTTCATCGAGCGTCTGGAGCGCCCCGAGCTCGTCGGGGTGAACCCCGAGACGGGTCACGAGCAGATGGCCGGGCTCAACTTCCCGCACGGCATCGCCCAGGCCCTGTGGGCGGGCAAGCTCTTCCACATCGACCTCAACGGCCAGTCCGGCATCAAGTACGACCAGGACTTCCGCTTCGGCGCGGGCGATCTGCGCCAGGCGTTCTGGCTGGTGGACCTGCTGGAGACGGCCGGTTACGCGGGGCCGCGCCACTTCGACTTCAAGCCGGTCCGCACGGACGGTTACGACGGGGTCTGGGAGTCCGCGAAGAACTGCATGCGCAACTACCTCGTCCTCAAGGAGCGGGCGGCGGCCTTCCGCGCCGATCCGGACGTCGTCGCCGCCCTCGCCGCCTCCCGGCTGCCCGAGCTCGCCGTGCCCACGGCCGCCGACGGCCTCGCCGCGCTGCTCGCCGACCCCACGGCGTACGAGACGTTCGACCCGGACGCGGCCGCCGCCCGCTCCATGGCCTTCGAGCACCTCGACCAGCTGGCCCTGGAGCACCTCATCGGCGTCCGCTGAGCCACTCCGTGAGGTCAGCGCCAGGCGAGCGAGGAGCGCCGGACGACCAGCTCCGGCTGGAGCACCACGTGCTCGTGCCGGTGCTCGTCCGCCCGCTCGCCGGTCTCCTCCAGGAGCAGCTCGGCGGCCTTCGCCCCGAGCGTGAGCGCGGGCTGCCGTACAGAGGTCAGGGGTACGGTCGCGGCCGCCGCGAACTCGATGTCGTCGTAGCCGACGATGGCCATGTCCTCCGGGACCCGGACCCCGGCCGCGTACAGCGCCTGGAGCACACCGAGGGCCAGCAGGTCGTTGGCGCAGAAGACGGCGGTCGGCCGGTCGGCGAGGCCGAGGAGGCGGGCGCCCGCGTCGCGGCCGGAGGCCACGTCGAGGCGCTCGGCCGGGAGTTCCCGGAGGGCCGCGGCGGGCAGCCCGGCCTCCGCGAGCGCGAGGAGGGCTCCCTCGCGGCGGTCGCGGATCTGCTGGAGGTGGGGCGGGCCGCTGACGTACGCGAAGGAGCGGTGTCCCGCCGCCGCGAGGTGGCGGATCGCGAGGGAGCCGCCGACGACGTCGTCGACGGAGACCGAGCAGCCGTCACCCTCGCCGTCCTCGCCCGCGACCCGGTCGACGAGCACGGAGGGGATGCCGTGGCGGCGGAAGTCCCGCAGGTTCGCGCCGGTGGGGTCGGCGGGGGTGACGAGGACGCCGCGGACGCGCTGCTCGGCGAAGAGGGAGAGGTAGTCGGCCTCGTCGCCGGGGTTCTGGTCGCTGTTGCAGACCATGACGCCGAGGCCGGCGGCCCGGGCGGTGCGCTCGGCGCCGCGGGCGATGTCGACGAAGAACGGATTGCCCATGTCGAGCACGAGCAGCGCCATGATCCGGCTGCGGCCCGCGCGCAGTTGCCGGGCGGACTCGCTGCGGACGTAGCCGAGGCGGGCGATGACCCGCCGCACGTGCTGGAGCGTCGCGGGCGACACCCGGTCGGGCTGGTTGATCACGTTGGAGACGGTGCCGACGGATACTCCCGCCTCGCGGGCCACGTCCTTGATGCCGACGTTGCTGCCGCCGGCGTTGGTGCCTGTCTTGACGCCGGACTTGGCGCCGCCGTCGGCGCCTGCCGTGCTGTCGGCGTCGTCGTCTGCCTCGTCGCCGGCGTTCCCGACCGTCCGCGCGGTGTCCGTCATCCGTCCCACCTGGTCCGTCCTGCCCCTGCCGCCACCCGGTCCGGGTGGGCTTCCGCCCCGCGTTTCATCCTATGCGGCCCCCGGATCCGTCCCCTTCACGCCAGGTGGAAGACCTCGGTCAGCGGGCGCATCGCGGCGTCCGGGGCGCGCCCGTCGAGGTCCTCGAAGAACTCCGCCATCTCCGCCTGCCAGCGGGCGTTGACCTCCGCCGCCTCCATCGCGGCGAGCGCCCGGTCGAAGTCCGGGGTCTCCAGATAGCCGACGAGCAGGCCGTCCTCGCGCAGGAAGAGGGAGTAGTTGTGCCAGCCGGCGGCGGAGAGCGCGGCGAGCATGTCGGCCCAGACGTGCCGGTGCCGCTCGCGGTACTCCTCGATCCGCTCGGCCCGGACCTTCAGCAGGAAGCAGACCCGCCGCTCATGCGTGGACATCCGGCCCCTTCGTTCGACTGAAATGTTTCATTTCCATGCAGCAGGACGCGACGCTAGGGCGTCGACATGATCACGGTCAAGAGTCTTGACCGCTCCCCATCTGGTGGCCGGACCTCCCCGGTGAAGTGAATCGATTCACCTCATGGTCGCATGTCACCGCCCAGATCGTGGCCCCGGGCCCTGACATGACGAAGGAGCGGCCGGTCCCCCGTCAGGGACCGGCCGCTCCTCGCAAGGGTTCCGTTACGCCGATTCCCGGCGGACGAGCTCCGTGGGCAGGATGACCGTCGCCGGCTCCTCGCCCGCTATCCGAGCCAGGAGCGTCCGCACCATCTCGGTGCTGATCCGGTCCCAGGGCTGGCGGATGGTGGTGAGCGAGGGGCGGCTGGACACGGCCGCCGGGGAGTCGTCGAAGCCGCCGACCGCGATGTCCTCGGGGACCCGCCGGCCCGCGCGGGCGAGGGCGTCGAGGACGCCCTGCGCCATCAGGTCGGAGGCCACGAAGATCGCGTCGGTGTCGGGGGCGCGCTCCAGGAGGGCGACGGCCGCGTCCTCGCCGCTCGCCCGGCTGTAGTCACCGGTGGCGACGAGCGTCTCGTCGACCGGCAGTCCGACCTCGGCGAGCGTCTCGCGGTAGCCGGCGAGGCGCTCGACGCCGCCCGGGGTGTCGAGCGGACCGGTGACGGTGGCGATGCGGCGGCGCCCGGAGGCGTACAGGTGGCGCACCATGTCGCGGGCGCCTTCGCGGTCGTCGGCGGCGACGTAGCCGATCCTGGCGGTCTGGCCGAGCGGCTTGCCGCAGGCGACGACGGGCACGCCGGCCTCGTGCAGCCGGGCCACGACGGGTTCGCCGGAGTGGCTGGAGACGAGGAGGACACCGTCGACGTGGCCGGCCTCGATGTAGCGGAGGTTGCGGCGGCGTTCGTCCTCGGTGCCCGCGATCATCAGGAGGAGCGGGATGTCCTGGGCGGCGAGTGCCTGGGTGCAGGCGCGCAGCAGGACGTTGAAGTTGGGGTCCTCGAAGAAGCGCTCCTGCGGCTCGGTGAGGAGGAAGGCGACCGAGTCGGACTTGCCGGTGATCAGCGAGCGGGCGTGCCGGTTGACGACGTATCCCGTTCTGCGGATCGCCGCGTCGACGGCGGCCTTCGCCGACGGGCTGACGTAGTGGCCGCCGTTGAGGACACGGGAGACGGTGCCGCGCGAGACGCCGGCCTCGCGGGCCACGTCGTGGATGGTCGCCGGGCGGCGCCTTGCCGCTGCTGTGCTCATGCTGTGTGTTTCCCCTCGATCCCCTGCGGTTCAGGACTTTACGGCGCCGGAGAGCAGATCGAGGCTCCAGAAGCGCTGGATGAGAAGGAACAGGGCGATCAGCGGGACGACGGCCAGCAGCGCTCCCGTGATGACCAGGGTGTAGAGGGCGGGTTGGCTGGCGCCCTGCTTGAGAAGGGTGAACAGGCCTACGGTCATGGGGAACTTCTCGTCGTCGCCGAGCATGATGAACGGCAGGAGGAAGTTGTTCCAGATGGCGACGAACTGGAAGAGGAAGATCGTCACCAGGCCCGGGGCCATCATCGGGACGGCGATCCTGAGGAAGATCCGCCACTCGCCCGCGCCGTCCACGCGGGCCGCCTCGACGAGCTCCATCGGGACGGCGGCCTCGGCGTAGATGCGGCCGAGGTAGACGCCGTACGGGGAGAGGACGAGCGGCAGCAGGACGGAGACGTACGTGTCCGTCAGGTCGGCCTCGGCCATGAGCAGGTACTGCGGGATGGCGAGGATGACCGGGGGCATGAGGACGCCCGCGAGCATGATGTTGAAGAACGCCTCGCGGCCGCGGAAGCGGTAGACGGCGAGGGCGAAGCCGGCGAACGCGGAGACCACGGTGGACAGGATCCCGCCGAGGCCCGCGTACAGCACCGAGTTGGCCATCCAGCGCCAGTAGATGCCGTCGCGGTAGCCGGTGAGGTCGCCGATGTTGTCGCCGAGGCCGCTGCCGGGCAGGAACGTGAAGGTGGAGAAGAGTTCGTCGTCGGCCTTGGTGGCGGCGACGAGGACCCAGGCGACGGGCAGCAGGCAGTAGAGCGCGCCGAGGACGAGGGCGGCCGTCGGCAGCAGGGCGGTGCGGCGGGGGCCGGGGGTTCCCGCGGCGGAGGCGGGGGGCGGGCCCTGGGAGGTGCCGGGGGTGCTGCCGGCCGCGGGGGCCGCCTTGCGGAGCTTCGGGGAGGCGAGCCCGGTCATCGGCCTGCTCCTTGTGTGGTGCGGCGGTTGGAGATCCTGAGGAGCGCGAAGGACAGCGCGAAGGTGGCGAAGGCGAGCACGACGGCGGTGGCCGATGCGGCGTGGATGTTCCCGCCGGTGAAGGCGTCGCTGTAGACCTTCATCAGGGGGCTCCAGGTGGAGGGGATGCCGTTGGTGAGCGGCTTGAGCGTCATGGGCTCGTTGAAGACCTGGAGGGTCGCGATGATCGAGAAGAAGAAGGTGAGCACCAGCGAGGGCACCACCATCGGGATCTTGATGCGGAGCGCGATCTGGAGCTCGGAGCAGCCGTCGAGCTTGGCCGCCTCGTACACCTCGGTGGGCAGGGCGCGCAGCGCGGTGTAGATGACGATCATGTTGAAGCCGGTGCCGCCCCAGACGGCGATGTTGGCCATCGCGAGGTAGAGCGGTCCGCCGTCCATGAGGTCGGGCTGCGGGAGGCCGGCCTTGTCGAGGAGGTAGTGGAAGGGGCTGACGTCGGGGAGGTAGAGGAAGCCCCAGAGGACGGCCGCGATGACGCCGGGGACGGCGTACGGGAGGAAGATCGCGAGCCGGGCGAAGGAGCGGGCGCGGACGCGCTCGGAGTCGAGCAGGAGCGCGAAGAAGAGGGCGAGGCCGAGCATGACGGGGACGACGACGGCGCCGTAGCCGAGGACGCGCAGGGCGCTCGCGAGCAGTTCGGGGTCGGTGAGGGCGGAGGTGTAGTTGTCCAGGCCCGCCCAGACCTCGGACTTGGCGCCCTTGCCGAGGCCGAGGCCCTTGATCTCGATCTTGTGGAAGCTGAGCCGGACCGCGTAGCCGATGGGCAGGGCGAAGAAGAGCGCGAAGAGAATGGCGGCGGGCAGGAGGAAGCCATACGGGGCCGCTTTGACCCCGTACGACCGGCGCACGCCCTGGGGGGGCTGCGTCACTGGCCGTCTCCCCGGAGGCCCGGGCCGTCGGGCCGGGGAGGAATGGGGACTTGAGGCGGAACCGCGTAGTGGCGGAGTCTGCTGCGCATCTGTGGTGACCTGTGCATTCTTCCGTTGTCAGTGGTGGCCGTTAGCTTGATCTGTATGACGACGACGGCGGGGGTGGACGGAGGCGGGCACGCCCGGTACACGTACCGGCTGCGGGTCTCGTCCACTGCGCGTACGGCTCTGGAGGGCGAGTGGGCGCGGTGTCGGTGGGTATGGAATGACTGCGTGGCCATGTCCCGCAAGGTCCATGCCCTCAACCGGACGGCGGGGGAGGACACGACCTGCGGTCCGGCGCAGCTGGACAAGTTGCTGACCGAAGCACGCCGGTCGACGGCCTGGCTGCGGGAGGGTTCCTCGGTACCTCAGCAGCAGACCATCCGGGACTTCTCGAAATGGCACGAAAGCACGGCCGGGCCGTTCAACCGGTCCACCCCGCGCATACCACCATGGACTGCGCACGGTGCGGAGCGAGAGCCAAGCACGCACTTCCCCTTTCCGAGAGAACCTTCACGTGCACCGCGTGCGGAGCGGTGTCCCCCAGGGACAAGAACTCCGCCCGCGTGATGCTCGTCCGGGCTGGTCTCAACCCGGCTGGTGTCGATCTTGTAAGACCTGCCGCCTGCTAGGTGGCAGGCCAATTGACTCCTTCCCCTCGTTCACGAGGGGAAGGAGTCAATTGGCGACCTCGAAGCCCTGCTTCTCCAGGTCGGCGACGGTGGCGTCCCGCATCGCGGTGAGGGCTTCGGCGAAGCCGCTCCTGGCCTTGGCGGCCTTGCCGAACTGGTCCTTGAAGGAGGTGTAGGCGACGTTCACGTTGGGGCCCCAGGCGGCGGGGGCGGTGGTCTTCGCTATCTCGGCGGCGCGGGTGTAGAAGTCGGGCTGGTTGGCGAAGTAGTCGGGGGCCTTGGCGAGGGCGCCGCTGGTCTGGGCGGCGGTGGCCGCGGGGTAGATGCCGCTCTCCTTGACGAGGGCGGCGAGGGCCTCGGGGTCGGTGTTCAGCCAGGTGGCGAACCGGGCGGCGGCGGCCTTGTGCTTCGAGTCGGTGGTGACGGCGGTGGAGGAGCCGCCCCAGCTGCCGGTGGTGTTCTCGCCCTTGTTCCACTGCGGGAGGGGGGCCATGGCCCACTTGCCCTTGGTGTCGGGGGCGGCGGTGGTGAGGGTGCCGGGGGCCCAGACGGCGCTGACCCAGGCGATCTGCTCGCCGGTGTTGAGGGCCTTGTTCCAGGCGGGGGTGTACATGGGCTGGTTGTCGATGGCGCCCTCGGCGACCAGGCCGCCCCAGAAGTCGCCGACCTTCTTGGTGGCGGCGTCGTCGATGCCGACCTTCCAGGTGTCGCCCTCGAAGGTCCACCACTTGGCGCCGGCCTGCTGGGAGAGGCCGGCGAAGAGGCCCGCGTCGTTGGCGGAGAAGGTGGTCAGGGACTTCTTCGGTGCCTTCTTCTTGACGGCGCGGGCGGTCTCGGCGAACTCGTCCCAGGTGGTGGGGACGGTCAGGCCGTACTGCTTGAACAGGTCCTCGCGGTAGAAGAACATCAGCGGCCCGGAGTCCTGCGGCAGGGCGTAGACGGCCTCGCCGCCGAAGGTGGTCTGCTGCCAGATGCCGGGGGCGAACTTGTCCTTGACGCCCTGGACGTCCTGGGCGATGTCGGCGAGGGCGTCGTTGCTGACGAGCGTCGGCAGGGCCTGGTACTCGGCCTGCACCAGGTCGGGCGCCTTGTGGGCCTTCGCCGCGGTGATGATCTTGGTGACGAGGTCGTCGCCGGACGCCTGCTTCTGCACGGTGACCTTGATGTCGGGGTGCTTGGCGTTCCAGAGGGCCGCGACCTTGTCCATGCCGGGCGCCCAGGCCCAGTAGGTGAGCGAGACCGGGCCGGAGCCCTCGCCGCCGGAGTCCGAGCCGGAGTCGGAGGAACCGCAGGCGGTGAGCGCGGTGGCGCCGAGGAGGACGGCGATGGCGGCGGCGAGGCTGCGGCGCGTGATGTGGGGCATGGGGTACTTCTCCCTGACCGAAAGGGGCCTCTCTCGCAGACGGAGAGGCCGACCATGCATCTGTGAGCGTTCACAGTAGAGAAACGTTCCGGACACTTGTCAATGGTTGTTCGTGTGCGGTTATGTTGCGTTGTCACATCGAGATCATGTGTGTGCACGTTCCCAAATGAACAAAGCTTTTATCTTCCGACGCTTCAGGAGAGACTCATGCCGCAGACCACTCCCAAGGGCCTGCACCGGCTCGCGTTCGGCGGGGACTACAACCCCGAGCAGTGGCCGGAAAGCGTCTGGCAGGAGGACGTTCGGCTGATGCGCGAGGCCGGCGTCACCATGGTGAGCGTCGGCATCTTCTCCTGGGCGCTCCTGGAACCCGAGCGGGGCCGGTACGACTTCGGCTGGCTCGACCGGCTCCTCGACCTGCTGCACGCGCACGGCATCCGGGTCGACCTGGGCACGCCCACCGTGGCACCGCCCGCCTGGTTCTACCGCGCCCACCCCGAGGCACTGCCCGTCACCGCCGAGGGCGTGCGCTACTCGTACGGTTCGCGCGGGGCGATCTGTCACAGCTCGTCCGCCTACCGCGCGGCCGCCGCCGGCATCACCACCGAGCTGGCCCGCCGCTACGGCAGCCACCCGGCGCTCGCGCTCTGGCACGTCCACAACGAGTACGGCGTGCCCGTCAGCGCCTGCTACTGCGACAACTGCGCCGCCTACTTCCGCCACTGGCTGGACCGGACGTACGGCTCGGTCGAGGCCGTGAACGAGGCCTGGGGCACCGCCTTCTGGGGGCAGCGCTACGGCTCGTACGAGGAGATCGACCCGCCCCGGGTCACCCCGACCGTCGGCAACCCGGCCCAGCAGCTCGACTACCGCCGCTTCGCCGACACCACCATCCGGGAGAACTTCCGGACGGAACGGGACATCCTGCACGGGCTCGCCCCCGGCGTCCCCGTCACCACCAACTTCATGACCGCCCTCAGCCAGTGCGACTCGATCGACTACTGGGCCTGGGGCCGCGAGGTCGACCTCGTCACCAACGACCACTACCTGATGACCGACGGCCGCCGCACCCATGTCAACCTCGCCATGGCCGCCGACCTCACCCGCTCCGTCGCGGGCGGCGCGCCCTGGCTGCTCCTGGAGCACTCCACGTCCGGCGTGAACTGGCAGGCCCGCAACCCCGCCAAGCGCCCCGGCGAGATGGCCCGCAACTCCCTCGCCCACGTCGCCCGCGGCTCCGAGGGCGCCATGTTCTTCCAGTGGCGCCAGTCCCGGCGCGGCGCCGAGAAGTTCCACTCCGCGATGGTCCCGCACGGCGGCACCGACACTCGGGTCTGGCGTGAGGTCGTCGCCCTCGGGGCCGGCCTCGAGGCCCTGGAGGAGGTGCGCGGCACCCGGACGGTCCCGGACGTCGCCGTGCTCTGGGACTGGCACTCCTGGTGGGCGCAGAACCTGGAGTGGCGGCCGAACGCGGCGCACGACGCCCGCGAGCGCGCCGACAGCTTCTACGAGACCCTCTACGACCGGCACCTCACGGTCGACTTCGCGCACCCCGAGTCCGACCTCTCCGCGTACCCGCTGGTCGTCGTGCCCGCGCTCTACCTGATGACCGAGGCCGCCGGGCAGAACCTCCGCGAGTACGTCGAGAACGGCGGCACGCTCGTCGTCTCGTACTTCTCCGGCATCGTCGACGAACACGACGCCGTGCACCCCGGCGCCTACCCGGGCGCCCTGCGGGACGTCCTCGGCCTCACGGTCGAGGAGTGGTCCCCGCTCCTAGACGAGCAGCGCGTACGGATCACGGGGCCGGACGGCGCCTCGCTCACCGGCGACGTCTGGACGGAGTTCGTCCGGCCGTGCGGCGCCGAGACCGTGTGGTCGTACGCCGACGGGCCGGCCGCCGGCGGGCCCGCGGTCACCCGGCACCGGCTCGGCCGGGGCACCGCCTGGTACGTCTCCACCCGGCTCGACGCGGCCTCGCTCGACGCGATCGTCGCCGCCGCCGCCGAGGACGCCGGAGTCCCGGCCCGGGCCGCGCACGCCGCGCTCCCGCGCGATGTGGAGGTCGTGCGCCGCGCCGGGGACGGCGGGCAGCGGTACCTCTTCGCGCTCAACCACTCCGCCGAGGACGCCGTGGTGCCGCTGGACGGCCCCGGTACGGAGCTCCTCGGCGGCACGCCGGTCGACGGGAAGCTCACCGTCCCGGCCGGTGCCGTCGCGGTCGTCCGCCTGGACGCCTGACCGCACCGCTCCCCCTCCGGCCCCTGCCTTCTGCCTTCCGCCTCCTGGCTTCCGGCTTCCGGCTTCCGGCTTCTGGCTTCTGGCTTCTGGCCGGACCCCCGATCTCCCCGGGGGCGGCAGCGCCCCGCTGCGCCGCCCCCGGGTGAGCTGCACCACCCGTAAGGAACCACCCGCACCACACCTCACATCGGCCACCGTCGAAGGGACTCGACGATGCACCCCACCACCGTCAGAAGCCGCATCCGCCTGCGCGCCGCCGCCGTCGCCGCGGCGCTGGGAGCCCTGCTCCTCGCTCCGCTGCCTGCCGCGCCTCGGGCCGAGGCCGCCGCCACCCTCACCAACGCCGGGTTCGAGAGCGGCGCCACCGGGACCGCCACGCCCGCCGGCTGGTCCACCTACTCGGCCGCCGGCCAGAACGCCGCCTCCTTCACCGAGGCCGGGGGCCACAGCGGCGGCTACCGCCTCAGCCACTGGTCGGCGTCCGCCTACAAGGTGGAGACGTACCAGTACCTCTCCGGGCTCACCGACGGCACGTACACGCTCAGCGCCTGGGTCCGCTCCGGCGGCGGCCAGAACGCCGCCTACCTGGCCCTGCGCAACTGCGGCTCCGCCGAGCAGCGCACCGACCTGCCGGTGACGTCCAACGGCGCCTGGATACGGCTCGTCACCTCCGTGAAGGTCACCGGCGGCGCCTGCACCGTCAGCGTCAACTCCGATGCCAGGGCAGGGAACTGGCTGAACGTCGACGACCTCACCTTCGCCTCGGGCACGACCGGACTCGCGGTCAGGGGCGTCGACCTGTCCACGCTCAAGAAGAGCGAGGACCTCGGCGGAACCTACCGGACCGCCGCCGGCGCCACCGGCGACCCGGTCGCGATCCTCAAGAACGCGGGCGCCACGTACGGCCGCCTCAAGGTGTGGGTGAACCCGGCCGACGGCTACAACAACAAGGCGCGCGTCCTCGCCACCGCCCAGAAGATCAAGGCGCAGGGCATGAAGCTCCTCGTCGACTTCCACTACTCGGACATCTGGGCCGACCCGGGCGCCCAGAGCAAGCCCGCTGCCTGGGCAGGCCACTCGTACTCCCAGCTCACCACGGACGTCTACAACCACACCTACGACGTGCTCAACGCCCTGAAGGCGCAGGGCACCACGGCCGACATGGTGCAGATCGGCAACGAGATCAACACCGGGATGCTCTGGCCGGAGGGCTCGACGTCCAACTGGTCACAGCTCGGCGGGCTGCTCAAGTCCGGTATCAACGCGGCCAAGGCCGTCTCGTCGAACACGCAGATCGCCCTCCACCTCGCGAACGGCGGCGACAACGCCCTCTACCGGACGTGGTTCGACAACGCGACCGCGCAGGGCGTGAGTTACGACGTCATCGCCCTGTCCTTCTACGGCTACTGGCACGGCGCGCTGTCCGCGCTCCAGACCAACCTCGACGACATCTCGGCCCGTTACGGCAAGAAGGTCATGGTCGTCGAGACCGCCTACCCGTTCCGCCTCGACAGCGAGGACTCCCACGAGAACATCATCGACCTGTCGAGCGAGCTGGTGTCCGGGTACCCGGCGAGCAGCGCGGGCCAGTCGGCCTGGCTGCGGGACATCATGAACGTCGTCGAGGCCGTGCCGAACGGCCGCGGGCTCGGGGTCGTCTACTGGGAGCCCACCTGGACGGCCGTCGCGGGCAACGGCTGGGACCCCGCCGACTCCTCCTCGGGCAACGGCTGGGAGAACCAGGCCCTGTTCGGCTACGACGACAAGCTGCTCCCGGCGGCGAGCTGGCTCGCACACCGCTGATCACGCCAACCGGCGGAAGGGGCGGGCCCGTTCACGGGCCCCCCCCCCCCGCCAGCCCGGCCCCCGACCCCAACGCGGGCGGGGCCGCGGCCCCGCGCCCCGCCGGGGTGGGGCCCCGGGGGCCCCCCCCCGCCCCCCCGCGCCAGGGGCGGCCGCCGCCG
>NZ_JBSGTX010000008.1:60313-117108 GCF_053607625.1 Streptomyces sp. NPDC055103 | reverse complement strand
GGGGGGGGGGTGGTGCCCCCACCCCCGTTCAACCCCCACCGGGGCGGTGGGGGGGGCCCGTTCCCGGGCCCCCCCCCCTCGTCATGCCCTGCCGCCTACCACTCGGCGAGCGAGCCGTCGTCCCGGCGCCAGGCCGGGTTGCGCCAGCGGTGCCCGACCTCGGCCGCCCGCTCGACGGCCTTCTCGTCGACCTCGATGCCGAGCCCCGGCCCGGCCGGCAGGGCCACGTGCCCGTCCTCGTACCGGAAGACCGACGGGTCGACGAGGTAGTCGAGCAGGTCGGAGCCGGTGTTGTAGTGGATGCCGAGGCTCTGCTCCTGGATCAGCAGGTTCGGCGCGGCGAAGCCGACCTGGAGGCAGGAGGCGAGGGCGATCGGACCCAGCGGGCAGTGCGGGGCGAGGGAGACGTCGTACGCCTCGGCCATCGCGGCGATCCTGCGCACCTCCGAGATGCCGCCCGCGTGCGAGAGGTCCGGCTGCGCGACGGCGATGCCCTGGTCGAGGACCTTCTTGAAGTCCCAGCGGGAATACAGCCGTTCGCCCGTCGCGATGGGGATGGAGGTGGAGCGCACGATGTCGCCGATGTGGTCGCTCATCTCCGGGACGACCGGCTCCTCCACGAAGAAGGGCAGATACGGCTCCAGGAGGGGCAGGACCCGGCGGGCCATGGGCGCGGTGAGCCGGCCGTGGAAGTCGATCGCGATGTCGAAGTCGTCCCCGACGGCCTCGCGGATGGAGGCGACGCGCTCGACGATGCCGTGCACGGCCGCCGGGGTGTCGATGAGCCGCAGCTGCGCCGAGGCGTTCATCTTGATCGCGGTGAAGCCCTCGTTCTTCCGCGCGAGCGCCTCCGAGGCGACCTCGTCGGGCCGGTCGCCGCCGATCCAGCTGTAGACCCGGGCGCGGTCGCGGACGTTGCCGCCGAGGAGCTGCCAGACGGGGACGCCGAGGGCCTTGCCGGTGATGTCCCAGAGGGCCTGGTCGATGCCGGCGACGGCGCTGGAGAGGACCGGGCCGCCGCGGTAGAAGCCGCCCTTGGTGAGGACCTGCCAGTGGTCCTCGATCTTCATCGGGTCCCGGCCCACGAGGTAGTCGGAGAGCTCCTCGACGGCCGCGGCGACGGTGTGCGCGCGCCCCTCGACGACGGGCTCGCCCCAGCCCGTGATGCCTTCGTCGGTCTCGACGCGCAGGAAGCACCAGCGGGGGGCGACGAGGTACGTACGCAGGGAGGTGATCTTCACTTGGAGTCCTTCTTCACGGTCCAGCCGCCGTCGACGACCAGGTTCGTTCCGGTGATGTAGGTGGCGTCGGCGGAGGCGAGGAAGGCGACGGCGGACGCCACCTCCTCGGGGCGGCCGAGCCGGGCGAGCGCGGTGGCGTCGGCGGAGATCCGCCTGCCCTCCTCGTCGACGTCGTTCCACACGTCGGTGAGGATCGGGCCGGGCAGCACGGAGTTGAAGCGCACGTCCGGCCCGTACTCGACGGCGAACTGCCGTACCAGCGCGCACATTCCGCCCTTCGCTGCGGCGTAGGCGGGGTAGCCGGGCAGCCCGAAGTCGGCGTGGACGCTGGAGGTCGCGACGACGCTGCCGCCCTCGGCGCGCAGGTCGTCGAGGAAGGTGCGGGTGGCGAGGTAGAGGGCCCGGAGGTTGACGGCCATCTCACGGTCCCAGACCGCGACGGGCAGTTCGTGCGCGGCGGCCGTGGTGTGGGTGAAGGCGTTGCTGTGGAGGATGCCGACCGGGCCGAAGCGGGCGTGGGCCTCCTCCCGCAGCGCGGTCCAGTCGTCCTCCGAGGAGACGTCGCAGCGTACGTACGCCGCTCGGCCGCCGTCGGCGCGGATCGCGGCGGCGACGGCCTCGCCCGCCTCGTCGGCGATGTCGGAGACCAGGACCGAGGCGCCCTCGGCGGCGAGTCGGGCGGCGCTGGCGGCGCCGATGCCCGAGGCCGCGCCCGTGACGACGGCGGTCTGTCCGGAGAAGCGGTTCATAGTGGTGGGTTCCTGTGCTGTAGCGGTACGGAGACGGGGCACGGCTCGGGACTCGGGGACGCTCAGCGGCTGATGTCCCGCGCGGCGAGCAGGCCGAGTTCGGCAGGGCGCGGGAGGCCCTCCCAGTCGCCGGGGACGGACACCGCGAAGGCTCCGCAGAGTGCGGCGAGGCGGAGGCGTTCCGGGACGGTGGAGCCGTCGAGGACGGCGGCGAGGTAGCCGGAGACGAAGGCGTCGCCCGCGCCGACGGGGTCGACGGCGGTGACCGGCACGGCGTGCTGGACGTGGAGCGTGTCGCCGGCGATCGCGAGAGCTCCGTCGGCTCCGAGCTTGAGCACGGCCTGCGTCGGGCCGAGCCCGGTGAGGGCCCGGGCCAGGCGCTCCGGCTCGTCCTCGGACACCCCGGGCACGAAGAGGGAGGCCTCCTCGGGTCCGGCGAAGACGATGTCCGCGTGCGGGAGGAGGCGGGCGAGCACCTCGGCGGCCTCGGCGCGGCTCCAGAGGCGTGCGCGGTGGTTGACGTCGAAGGAGACGGTGACGCCCGCGGCGCGGGCGACCGTGACGGCGCGCTCGACGGCGGCACGGGCCGTGGGGCTCAACGCCGGTGTGATGCCGGTGACATGGAGGATCCGGGCGCCGGAGATCCGCGCCTCGTCCAGGTCCTCGGGGGCGAGCCGGGAGCCGGCGAGTCCGGCGCGGTAGTAGGTGACGCGGAGCCGGTCGGCGGTGCGGCGCTCGCGGAGCATCAGACCGGTGGGGGCCGCCGGGTCCGTACGGGCGCCCGAGACGTCGACGCCCTCGGCGCGGAGTCCGGCGAGGACCATCACGCCCGTCGCGTCGTCCCCGACGCGGCCGGTCCAGGCGGAGCTGTGGCCGAGGCGGCTGACCCCGATGGCGACGGTCGCCTCGGCGCCCGCCCAGCCGAGGCGCAGGGGCGCTCCCGTGGCGAACGGCCCGGGCGCGGTGGCGGCGGCGACCGCCATGACCTCGCCGAGGGTGACGAGTTCGGGCGCCGGCGCCGGCGTGGCCGTACCTGGCGGCGTCATCGGCGTATCCCGTCGAGGAAGGCGGCCGCGCGGTCGGCGAGGGCCGCGAGGGAGCCGCCCTCGCAGGCGTCCCCGACGAGGGGACCGCCGACGCCGAGCGCGGTGGCCCCGGCAGCGAGGTAGGCGGGGGCGTCGGCGGCGCCGATGCCGCCGGTCGGGACGAGGGGGATGTCGGGCAGCGGGGCGCGGACGGCGCGGAGGTACTCCGGTCCACCGGTCGCGGCGGGGAAGAGCTTCACCATGGTCGCGCCCGCGCGCCAGGCGGTGAGGATCTCGGTGGGGGTGTACGCGCCCGGGAGCACCGGGACGTCGAGCCGGACGGCCTCGGCGATGACCTCGGTGGAGGTGGTCGGGGTGATGAGGTAGGTGGCTCCGGCCTCGACGGCGGCCCGCGCCTCGGCGGGCGTGGTCACCGTGCCGGCGCCGAGCGCGAGACCGGGCGGGGCGTCGGCGGCGTACTCGCGCAGGGCGTGGAGGACGCCGGGGGTGGTGAGCGTGAACTCGGCGGCCCGGACGCCGGAGGCCCGTAGCGTGTCGGTGACCTCGGCGAACCGGGTGGCGGATGAGGAGCGGAGGATCGCGATGACGGGCGCGGCGGCCAGCGCGGCCCGCAGGCCCTCGTGGGCGGCGCTCGGGGTGGATGTCTCGTGCGAGGTGGGCATGGCGCGGTGCGTCCTTGCTGGTCGGGGCGGGGTACGGGGCAGCCGTCGACGTGCGGGGCGGGGGTCGGCGTACGGGGCGGCGTACGGGAGCAGCCGTCGGCGTACGGGATGTGAGCCGGCGTCCGGAGTGGCGTGCGGAAGCAGCCGTCGGCATGCGGGAGCACCCGCCGGCGTACGGGAGCAGCCGTCGGCGTGCGGGAGCAGCCGTCGGCGTGCGGGCAGGCCGCCCGCGCACCGGGTCAGCGGTCGGCGTACCGGGGCGTGGGCCGGCCGGTGGCGCCCGGGCGGCAGACGAAGAGACGGCCGGCGTCGGGCTCCGCCCGCGCCTGCTCCTCGTCGAGGCCCTCAGTGGCGGTGGTGATGATCAGGACGTCGAGCGCGGGGCCGGCGAAGGCGCAGCTCGTGACGTGCGAGGCGGGCACCTGCACGCGTGCGTGGAGGGTGCCGTCTGCCGCGAAGGCGAGGACTTCGCCGCCGCCCCAGACGGCGACCCAGACCCGTCCCTCGCTGTCGACGGTGAGCCCGTCGGGGACGCCCCGGTCGAGGACGGCGAAGGGGCGCCGGTCGGTCAGGGCGCCGCTCTCCGGGTCGTAGGCGAAGACGTCGACGCGGCCGGTGGGGCTGTCGGCGTAGTAGAGGCGGCTGCCGTCGGGGCTCCAGCCGAGGCCGTTGGAGATGGTGACGGAGTCGAGCAGGGTGCGGAGACCATCGCCGTCGAGGCGGTAGAGGGCGCCGGCGCCGGGGCTCTCGTCGTACGCCATGGTTCCGGCGAGGAGCCGGCCGGCGGGGTCGACTGCGGCGTCGTTCAGACGGCGCGGCAGGCCGTCGTCGGGGAGGGCGAGCGCGGCGAGTGCGACGGCCTCGGCGACCGGGCGGCCCTCATCCAGGCGGAGGAAGGAGGTGCCGACGGCGGCGAGGAGGGCTCCGGAGGCGCAGAGGGCGACAGCGCCGACAGGCTGGTCGAGACGGAGCGTGGAGACGGGCGCGAGGTCCGGCCCTTCTTCTCCGTCGGTGAGGCCGGCCCGGTGGACCAGCCCGTCCAGGATGTCCACCCAGAGCACTTCGTGACGCCGGTCGTCCCACAGGGGGCCTTCGGTGAGGCGTCCGGGCAGGGGTGAGCAGGGCACGGCCCTGAGGTGCAGCATCTGTCCTCCTCGGTTGACCCCTCAAAAACTAGGGCTTCGTCTAACGGTTGTAAATAACCCTGCCGCCAGTTCTTCCAACCCTTCGAATAAGATCCCCCGAGAGTGCGATCCATCGTCGGAGGGCAGCAGAGTGATCAAGCGGACGTCGCAGGACATCCGACGCCTCAACCGCTTCGAGGTCCTGCGGCGCGTCTACGCGGGCCCCGGCGCGATGAGCCGCCAGGACATCGCGGCGGCGACCGGGCTCTCCTTCGCCACCGTCGCCAACCTCACCGCCGAACTCCTGGAGGCCGGTGTCCTCGTCGAGGCCGGCCACGAGGACTCCAGCGGCGGCCGCCCCCGGGCGCGCCTCGCCGTCAACGCCGAGCGGGGCGCGCTGATCGGCGTCGACATCGCCGAGACCTCGGTGCACGCCGAGCTCTTCGACCTGGCCCTGGAAGTCCGGCACTCCGTCGAGCGCCCGCTCCCGCCGGGCGACGTCCGCCCCGCCGACGTCGTCGACGTCCTCGCCGACTGCGTGGAGGAGCTGCTGCGCGTCTCGGAGGTGCCCCGGGAGCGGGTGCTCGGTGCGGGGGTGAGCGTGCCGGGCATGGTGGAGCGCGAGGGCGGCGTCTCGTCCTTCTCGCCGTACTGGTCCTGGCACGAGGTGCCCCTGCGCGCCCTGCTCGACGAGCGCCTCGGGCTGCCCCTGTGGCTCGACAACCCGCTGCGGGCCAGTACGGTCGCCGAGCTGTGGTTCGGCGCCGGGCGGGAGGTGGACGACCTGGTGGTGCTGACCCTGCGGGCCGGTGTCGGCGCCGGGATCGCGATCGGCGGACAGCTCTACCGGGGCTTCACCAACAGCGCGGGCGAGTGGGGCCACACGTGCCTCGCCGTGGACGGCCGTCTGTGCACCTGCGGCAACCGCGGCTGTGTGGAGGCGTACGTGAGCACCAGGGGGATCGCGCAGACCTGGCGCGAGCTCGCTCCCGGCGACGAGCGGGCGGCGGGCACGGACGACGCGGTCACGGTGGCGGCCCTGGCGCGCGCGGCGGCGGAGCGGGATCCGGCGGCCACCGCCGTGATCGACAGGACCGGGCGTTACCTCGGCGCGGCGGTGGCCAATCTGGTCAATCTGCTCAACCCCCGGGTGCTCGTCCTCGGCAACCAGGTCGTCGACCTGCTCGGGGAGCCGCTGCTGGCCGCCACGTACGAGGCGGTGACGCGGCACGCGCTGCCGCTGCCGCACCGGGCCGCGACGCTGCGGCGCAGCGCGGTCCCGCACAACGCGGTGACCCGGGGGGCGGCCACCTTCGCCCTGGAGGGCTTCCTCAACGACCGGGAGGTCTTCGGGCCGGTCAGCCGGATGCGTCAGCCCCGGGAGCGCCGCGACGGCCGCCGCGCCGGGTCCTCCGATGCGGAGGCCTGACAGGGCCGGCGCGCGCCGTGGCTCAGCGGCGCGCGCCCCGGTGCCCCAGGCGCTCCGAGAGGTCGTCGGCGCCCCGCGTGGCGAGGGCGGTGAGCGCGTTCTCCCGGTCCTCGCTCCAGCGGTGGACCGGGACCGAGACGGACAGCGCCGCGACGACCCGGCCGGACCGGTCCCGTACGGGCGCGGCGACGCAGCTGACGTCCGGGTTGGACTCCTGGACTTCGACGGCGACACCGAGGATCCGGATCTCGGCGAGCGCGGCCCGCAGCACGTCCGGGTCACTGAGGCTGTTCGCCGTCATGGTCTCCAACGGCCCCTCTTCGAGGCGCGCTTCGAGGCGTTCCTCCAGCTCGGCCGCGGGCAGGGAGGCGAGGAGCATCTTGCCGACGGCGGTGCAGTGGGCGGGGAGCCGGCGGCCGGTCGCGGAGACCATCCGTACCGCGTGCGTGGAGTCGACCTTGGCGATGTAGATGACGTCCATGTCCTCCAGGAGGGCCACATGGACGGTCTCGCCGCAGGTGTCGGCGACCTCGCGGGCGACCTGGTGGCCCTCGGCCGCGAGGTCGAGCTGTTCCGCGTACCGGCTGCCGAGCTGGTACGTGCGGACGCCGAGCCGGTAGCGGCCGGGCTGTTCCGGCACCGGGACGAGGTAGTTGCGGGCGGTCAGGGTGGCGACCAGCTCGTGCGTGGTCGTGCGCGGCAGCTGGAGCCTCCGGGTGATCTCGGGTGCGGACAGTGTCGCTTCGCCCTCCAGGAAGAGCTCCATTATGTCGAACGCCCTGGTCACCGCCGGAACGAGTCGTCCCACGAGGCCCACCCCTACTTCCGCTGGTTCACGATTCCGGTCGGCGTCCGTATGGACGCGCTCCCATTGACACCTCGGCGGGCCGCTGCCTACGGTCGCGCCGGTCCACCGAACAGTATTCGACATCTCGAACATCACGCCAGCGCCCCCGGGAGCAACCACCGTGCGCATCACGGGAATCACCACGCATGTCGTCGGAACGCCCTGGCGCGATCTGACCTACGTCCTGGTCCACACCGACGAGGGCCTGACCGGCGTCGGCGAGACCCGGATGCTGGGGCACACCGACGCCCTGATCGGCTATCTCCGTGAGGCGGAGGCCAACCACCTGACCGGCTCCGACCCGTTCGCGGTCGAGGATCTCGTACGCCGCATGAAGTACGGGGACTTCGGGCGGGCCGGGGAGATCGTGATGTCGGGGATCGCCGTCGTGGAGATGGCCTGCTGGGACATCAAGGGCAAGGCGCTCGGCGTGCCCGTGTGGCAGCTGCTCGGCGGGCAGGTGACGGACCGGGTGCCGGCGTACGCGAACGGCTGGTACACCACCGAGCGCACCCCGGAGGCCTACCACGCGGCGGCCCGTGAGGTCGTGGCCCGTGGCTACCGGGCGCTGAAGATCGACCCGTTCGGCAACGGCCGGTTCGAGCTGGACGCCGAGCGTTCGCGGTACGCGGTCTCCCTCATCGAGGCCGTGCGGGACGCGATCGGCCCGGACACCGAGCTGATGGTGGAGATGCACGGCCGCTTCTCCCCGTCGACGGCGGTCCGGCTCGCCCGTGAACTGGCACCGTTCCGGCCCGCGTGGCTGGAGGAGCCGGTGCCGCCGGAGAACCTCAAGGCACTGCGGAAGGTGGCCGACAAGGTCGACCTGCCGATCGCGACCGGGGAGCGGATCCACGACCGGATCGAGTTCCGGGAGCTCTTCGAGTCGCAGGCCGCCGACATCGTCCAGCCGGACGTCGGGCACATCGGCGGCATCCTGGAGGCGAGGAAGCTCGCCGCGACCGCCGAGACCCACTACGTGCTGGTCGCCCCGCACAACGTCGGGGGATCCGTCCTCACCGCCGCCTCCCTCCAGCTCGCCGCCTGCACCCCGAACTTCAAGGTCCTGGAGCACTTCAACGACTTCGCGGACGCCGAGATCAAGAACGTGGTGCGCGGGGCCCCGGAGGTCGACCCGGCGACCGGCTGCTTCACGGTCTCGCACGCGCCGGGCCTCGGCGTCGAGCTGGACGTGGACGCGGCGGCCGAATTCCCGCAGCAGCGCGCCCGCTTCGACCTGTGGGCCGAGGGCTGGGAGAAGAGGAAGCCCCGGTGAGTGACGGACGACCTCGCCCCAGCCGTGCGATCGTCGTCGAAACGCCCGGACAGCACCGGCTCATCGCGAGGGAGTTGCCGGAGCCCGGACCGGGCGAGGTCCGGGTGCGGGTCGCCGCCGCCGGGATCTGCCTGAGCGACCGCGAGCTGTACGACGGCCACCGCGCCCCGGGATACGTCCGCTACCCGGTGATCCCCGGACACGAGTGGTCCGGCACGGTGGAGGCCGTCGGCGCCGGGGTCGACCCCGCGCTCGTGGGCCGCCCGTGCGTCGCCGAGGGCTTCCGGTCCTGCGGGTCGTGCGAGCGGTGCCGGTGCGGGGAGACCAGCCTCTGCACCAGCGGGTACGCGGAGACCGGCTTCACCGAGCCGGGTGCCTTCGCCGACCACCTGGTGATCCCCGCGCGCCTGCTGCACCCGCTCCCCCACGGCGTGGACCTGCGGGCGGCCGCCCTCCTCGAACCCGCCGCCGTCGTCGCCGCGGCGGTACGCTGCGGGCGGCCGCGCCCGGGCGAGCGGGTCGCCGTCGTCGGCGCCGGGACGCTCGGTCTGCTCGCCGTCCAGTGGCTCGCCGCCTCCTCCCCCGCCGAGCTCGCCGTCCTCGACCCCCGTACGGAACGGGCCGCGCGGGCCCTCACGTTCGGCGCCGGCCGGGCCCTCTCCCCCGAGGAGGCGGAGGGTGTGTCCGGGCGCTACGACCTGGTCGTGGAGACCGCCGGGGCGCCCACCACGGCCGCCTCCTCCTGCCTGCTGGCGCGGCGGGGCGGCCGGGTGGTGCTGACGGGGATGTTCACGGCGGGCGCCACCGGCATCGACCCGGTCCATCTGTCGGTGAGCCAGCTGGAACTCCGCTCCGTCTTCGGCGCCTCCTCCGCCGCCTGGGCGGACGCGGTGCGCGCCTTCTCGGCCGGACTGCTCGACCCGGCGCCGCTCGTCACCCACACGTTCCCGCTGGAGCGGTTCGGCGAGGCGCTCGCGCTGGTGGGCGGCAGCGCCCCGGGGACCGGCAAGGTCCTCCTGCTCCCCTGAGCACCTCACCCCGCCCTGCCTCCGCAAGTCGAAGCGCTTCGATCTCTGACTCCTCGGCTCTGGACACGCTGTCAAGGGCGGGTTACGGTCGCGCTGGGCCGTCGAAACGATCACTTACCGATGCCCGTCGAAGCGTTTCACCACAGCCACGGGCCGCGGGAGAAGGATGGTCACCCTTGTCGAGGTCGCCCGGCACGCCGGTGTGTCGGCGAGCACGGTCAGCTATGTGCTCAGCGGCAAGCGTCCCATCTCCGACCCGATCCGGCGGCGGGTGCGGGCCAGCATCGAACAGCTCGGCTACCAACCCCACGCCGGGGCACGGGCGTTGGCCAGCAGCCGGTCACGGATCATCGCGCTGATGGTGCCCCTGCGGACCGACATGTACGTGCCGGTGATGCTGGAGATCGCGGTCGCCGTCGCCACCGGCGCCCGGGCGCACGGCTACGACGTGCTGCTGCTCACCGGCGAGGAGGGCCCCTCGGCGCTGCGCCGGGTCACCGGCAGCGGTCTGGCCGAGGCGGTGATCCTCATGGACGTCCAGCTCGACGACGAGCGGCTGCCGGTGCTGCGTGCGGCGGGACCGCCCGCCGTCCTGGTCGGGCTGCCCGCCGACCCCGCCGGGCTGGACTGTGTCGACCTGGACTTCACGGCGGCCGGGGCGCTCTGCGTGGAGCATCTCGCCGGGCTCGGGCACCGGGAGATCGCCGTGATCGGGGAGGCCCCCGGCGTCTACGCCCGGCACACCGGCTTCGCCGAGCGGACCCTGCGCGGCCTGCGGGACCGGGCGTCCGAGCTCGGCGTCGGGCTGCTGCACCGGCCCTGCGAGGGGGGTCATGACGCGGTCGCGGGGATCCTCGCCCGGATCTTCGACGAGCGGCCCGGGGTCAGCGCCTTCGTCGTACAGAACGAGACGGCCGTCGAACCGCTGCTCGCGCTGCTGCGGCGCTCGGGCCGGGCCGTGCCGGAGGACGTGTCGGTGGCCGCCGTCTGCCCGGAGCCGATCGCCGCGCAGGCCTCGGTGGCGCTCACCTCGGTGTCGATCCCCGCGCAGGAGCTGGGCCGCCGGGCGGTGGAGCGGCTGATCACGGTCCTCTCCGGGCGGCCCGGCGGTGACGGGACCGTCGGCGTCGAGCTGCTCACCCCGGTCCTGACGGTCAGGGACAGCTCCGGCCCCCCGCCGGTCCTGACGGTCAGGGACAGCTCCGGCCCCCCGCCGGCGCGGGCGGTCAGGAGCTGACGACCCGCTCCTCACCCGCGCGCAGGACGAGCCGGGTCGCCCCGGCCGGCGACCTCAGCTCGATCTCCGCGTCCCGGTCAGGACGGACGACCGCGTGGCACTCCCCCGGTGACCACTCCAGGTCGACTCGCGCGCCGAACCGGGTCCGGACGCCCGTGAGCCGGCCGCGCGGGCAGCGGGCGGGCGGCGCGGGCAGGAGCACGAGCCGCCCGGGTGTCGACTGCACGAGGGCTTCGATCAGAAGAGCGGGCAGGGTGTGCGCGGCATCCGCGTTGTAGACGTCGCGGGCCGGATAGTGCGCGCTCATGAGGGAGTCGTGGAAGTAGTCCCCCGTGAGAACGCGGGCCAGTGCCTCCTCGGTCCGGGTAGCGTCCCCCAACCGGGCGGCGATCAGGCCGCGATGGAGATGACCGTGGGCCGATTCGTTCTCGCTGCCCCGGAGTTCGAGTGCGCGGTGAGCCGCCCGGGCGAGGTCGGGAGTGTCGTGCGGGTTGATCTCCTCCAGCGGCCAGACGGGGTAGAGGTGACTGAGGTGCCGGTGGTCGTAGCGGTCGCCGAGGCCGGGACGGGCCCATTCGGCCAGCGCCCCTTCGTCGTTGACCCGGTACGGCGGGAGCCGGTCGGCGAGCGCCCGGAGCCGGGTGGCGTCCGGGTCCGGGGCACGGTCGGCGGCGGTGCGCAGGGCGTGCCGGGCGGCGGCGATGTCCATGGTGGCGTCGATCGCGCCCCGGCTTCCGCCGCGGGGGCGGTTCTCCGGGGAGTAGGAGGGGACGATCACGATCCGGCCGCCGGGCCCAGTGTGGGTGAGGAAGTCCTCGTAGAAGGCGGCGAGTTCACCGAGGACCTCGGTGACGAGCGGGTCGCGGCGACCACTCGCCTCCTCGTGCGCGAGGAGCGGGACGAGCAGCCAGTCGGCTCCGGCGGTCCACAGGTGAAGGGGGTACTCGCGGCTGAAGTGGTACGTGTGCCCCGAGGTGCCGTCCGTGTGGGTGGGGGCGACGACGCCCCGGGTGCCGAAGATCTCCCGGGCGTTGTCCCGCCAGTCCGCCAACTGGCCTTTGACGAGGGCCCTGTGGGCCTCGGTCACCTCGGGCAGGTCGGCGGCGACCGCGGAGGCGGTCTGGAGGTTGAGGTTGGCGTTGGTGGTGAACGCCCCCGACCAGGCGGTGTCCCAGTCGCCGGTCCACAGTCCGGTGAGCCGGGGCGGCAGAAGGCCGGAGGAGGAGAGCAGGTGGTAGCGGCCCGCGGCGAAGAGGCGTTCCAGGAGGGCGGTGCTGTCGGGGCGGGCGAGGAGGGCGGAGCCGGGGAGGGACCGGTCGGTCGCGTCGGCGCCGAGGTCGAGGGCGACGCGTGCGTAGGCGGGGCCGTGGAGCGCGGTGTGCCGGGCGAGGAGACGGGCGTACGTGGCGGCGAGGTCGTCGCCGGTACCGGCGAGGGCGCGCAGGGGCCGGGTCTCCCGGGACGTGTTCGTCTCGCTGCCCTCCTCGTCCCGCCGTACCCGGGTGAGCAGGAGCAGCTGCCGGGCGCCTTCGATCCGTACGCCCGAGGCCGTGACCGTGGTGCGCCCGGCGTCGCTGAGGAGGAGGGTGAGGCCCGTGTAGCCGCGGGGGCTGTCCGGGTAGCGGGCCCGCAGGGTGAGGACGGTCTCGCGGCGGCCGGTGGCGATGCCGCGTCCCGTCACGAGGGCGGCGGGCACGCCGGGCAGCCGGTGGTCGAGGTCGATCTCGACCACCGGGCCCGGTGCGGAGACGTACTGGACGAGGACGTCGTCGGCGCGCGAGACGAAGACCTCGCCGCGCCGCTCCCCGCACACGCCGGTGACGACCCCGGTGGTGAAGTCGACGGACCGGCGCGTGGCCGGGGCCGGGGTGACGGATGCGCGCCGGACGCGGGTCCGGAACGCGGGGTGGAAGGGCCGGACCCAGCGCAGCGGCCGATCGTCGGTGAAGCGTTCGGCGGCGGTCGTGTCCCCGGCGAGCAGGGCGTCCTGGAGGGCGGGAAGCGCGGCGGCGAGCCGGGGCGGTGCGGTGTCGGCGGGGGCGTTGTTCGGCCGTACGAGGGTGTGGTGGGTGACGATCACCCGGTCGTCGTCGGGGTCGCCGAAAACGAGCGCGCCGTGCCGGCCGTTCCCGGTCAGGAAGGCGTCCTCCCAGCGGGCGGCGGGCGCGGGCTCCCAGGTGCCGTGGATCACGGGCGCTCCTCCTCCGGCGCGGCACCGGGGATGGGTCGGACGTCGTCGAGGCTGGGAGGCATGGGGCGGTCTCTCCATGTGGGGGTGGGGTGCGGAAGGGGCGGCCCTCGGCGGCGATGGGGTCAGCCCTTGACCGCGCCGGTCAGCATGCCCTTCCTGAAGTGCTTCTGGACGAAGGGCGAGAGGACGGCGACCGGCAGCAGGGCGAGGACCATGACGGCCATCTGGACGGCGAGCCCGGAGAGGTCACCGGCCCGGACCGCCTGGCCGAGGCCGACCGGGATCTCCTGTTTCTGGACGAGCTGGATGAGGACGTTCTGCAGCGGCATCATGTTCTGGTCGCTGAGGTAGAGGGAGGCGTTGAACCAGGCGCTCCAGTAACCGACCGCGTAGAACAGGGTGATGACGGCGATCACCGCCCGGGAGAGCGGCATCACGATCTGCCAGAGGATCCGCAGGTCCCCGGCGCCGTCGATCCGCGCGCTGTCGGTGAGTTCGGGCGAGATGCCCATGAAGAAGCCGCGCAGGACGAGGATGTTGAAGACGCTGACGGCGCTCGGCAGGATCAGCGCCAGATAGGTGTCCGTGAGACCGAGGGTCTGAACGAGCAGATACGTGGGGATGAGCCCGGCGCCGAAGAACATGGTGGCCATCAGCGCGAGCAGGAGGAAGCGGTGGCCGAGCGAGCCGGGGCGGGAGAGCCCGTACGCGCAGAGGATCGACACGGTCATCGAGAACAGGGTCCCGGTCAGGGTCACGAGGACGCTGACGATCGCCGCCCGGGTGACCTGGCCGCCGCTCAGCAGCTCCTGGTAGGCGATGAAGGTGAGGTCCCTCGGGACGACCACCAGGCCGCCCACCTCGGTGATCGTCTTCTTGGACGAGAGGCTGGTGACCACGACGATCCACAGCGGTACGAGGACGGCGAGGCAGGCCCCGGCGAGGAGCACGCCCTTCGCCGCGAGGCCGGCCCTGCCGGGCGGCTCCTCCCAGACAGGCCGGGCGGGCGCCGCCCACCGCGCGGTGCGGCGCCTGGACGTCTTCGACAGGACGGCGGTCATCTCCGGTACACCCCCTGCTCGCCCATGAGATGGGCGACCTTGTTCGCGGAGAGCACCAGCACGAGGCCGACGGCTCCCTTGATCAGCCCGGCGGCGGCCGCGTAGCTGAAGTCCTGGCTGCGCAGGCCGGTCCACCACACGAAGGTGTCGAGGACCTCGGCGGCCCCGGGCCCGACGGCGTCGCGCTGCAGAAGCAGCTGCTCGAAGCCGACGGTGAGCGCGTCGCCGACGCGCAGGACGAGCAGCAGCGCGATCACGGGCCGCAGCGCGGGCAGGGTGACGTGCCACATGCGGCGCCAGCGGTTCGCGCCGTCCATGGCGGCGGCCTCGTACAGGTCCTGGTTGACGGCGGCGAGCGCGGCGAGGAAGACGATGACGCCCCAGCCCGCGTCCTTCCAGATGCCCTCGGCGGTGACGAGGAACGCGAAGACGCCCGGGTCGGTCATGAGGTCGAAGCCCTCGTGGCCGTGCTGCCGGAGGGTCTGGGCGATGATGCCGGCGCCGCCCAGGATCTGCTGGAAGACCGTGATGACGAGCACCCAGGAGAAGAAGTGCGGCAGGTACAGGACGGCCTGGACGAGGGCCCGGACCCGGGGCCGCAGCACGCTGTTGACGAGCAGGGCGAGCGCGATGGGCACCGGGAAGAAGAGCACCAGCTGGAGCAGGAAGAGGACGAAGGTGTTCTCGACGGCGTGCCAGAACGACGGGTCGGAGAAGACCCGTTCGAACTGGGCGAGGCCGACCCAGGGGCTTTCGAGCATGGCGGTGACGCCGTTGGTGGAGACGTACGGGTCGTAGTCCTGGAAGGCGACGACGTTCCCCAGGATCGGGACGTAGTGGAAGACCAGGACGAGGGCGAACGCCGGCACGGTCATGAGGAGGAGGGTCCGGTCGCGCCGGAACCGCCGGGCGAGCGGGACGTGCCCGTCCGCCCGGGGCCGGCGTCGGCGTCCGGTCCGACGGGCGTCGCCGCGATCGGCGTCGCCGCGACGGGCATCGTCCGCGGGGGCCCGCGCGGCCGGGTCCGCCGTCTCGGTGTCGAGTGTGCTCACGGTCAGCCCGCCGCGGAGCCGGTGGTGTCGAGGATCTTCCGGTACCAGTCGCGCAGCTGGTCCCCGCCCTTGGTCTTCCACTCGGAGACGGCCTGCTGCATGTCGGACACCTTCTTGCGGCCGCGGACGACGTCCTTCTCCAGCTGCTCGAAGTCGTTCATGAGTCCGGTCCACTCGGCCGGCTCGTGGACGGTCATCCCGTAGAAGGAGGACTTGGAGGTCACGGCCCCCATGCGCTGCTGCCACTCGACCATGGCCCGGGTGACCTCGGGGGTGTCGGGGTGCGCCACGAAGGGGGCGGGGCCCGCGACGAACAGCCAGGCGCTGCTGACCTCCTGGTTGCCCTTGTCGGTCTTGACCGGCAGCCCGTCCTTGACGGTGTGGTGGACGCCCTCGACGCCGTAGTCGGTGAGCATCCGCTCCTTGGTGCCGTAGGGCGCGGCAGCGAAGTCGGCCATGGCGAGGGCGTCCTCGACGACGGCCTTGGAGCTGCCCTTCCGCACGAAGGCCCAGATGTTGGCGGGGTTGGTGGCCCACAGCTTCGGGGCGCCGCCCGCGTGACCGGGGATGTCCATGGCGGCCATGGCGAAGGCCGGGTTCTGCGCCGCCTGTTCGGACGTCTTGGCGTACCAGTGGGAGAGGTCGTTGTTGTAGATGAGGCACTGGCCCGCGGTGAAGCGGAGGCTGGTGTCGCCCTGGTTCTGGGTCTTCTCGTCGGGGTGGACGACACCGGCGTCGTAGAGCTTGCGGGTCCATTCCAGGGCTTCGAGGTACTCGGGGGTCTCGATGCGGTTGACCAGCTTGCCGTCGACGAGGTGCCAGCCGAGGGCCTTGTCGCTGCCGGAGAGCACGCCGAACATGTTGTAGGCGGTCCAGGTCATGTCGCCGCACGCCCACACCTTCGCCCTGGCGCTGGTGATCTCCTTGGCGAGCGCCAGGAACTCGTCGGCGCTCTTGGGGAGTTGCCAGCCCTTCGCGTCGAAGAGGTCCTTGCGGTAGAAGGGCGCGATGTTCGTGACGTACGAGGCGGGCATGGGCAGGCCGCGCAGTCTGCCGCCGAAGAGGGAGCGCTGCCAGGCGTCGGTGGGGATGGCCGCGAGGTTGGGGTAGGCCTTCACCTTGTCGCCGGAGAGGTACGGGCCGAGGTCCTCGAACTTGGCGTTGATCGCGCTGGGGAGCTTGCCGCCGAGGTTCCACCCGGGGACGACCACGATGTCGGGTATCTCGCTGGAGGCGAGGACGGCGCCGAGCTTCTGGTCGTAGACGTTGCCGTCCTGGTTCTGCCAGGTGGCCCGGACGCCGACGGCCTCGTTCATGGCCTGGTAGTACGGGTTGTCGGGGGCGGGCGGCGGCCCCCAGAACGGCGCCATGACGGTCAGGGCGCCGCCCTTGCCCTTCTTGGCGGCGACCGACACCTTGAGCTCGGCGCTCGGGATGGCGCGGGTGAAGCCCGCGGCCGAACCGTTCTTCGGCGCGACGTCGGGAGCGACGGTGACGCCCGCCACGAAGGTGGGGAGGAGCTTCACCGCGTCCTTGCCGGTCGTGGTGCCGTCCTTCTTCCCGGTGTCCGAGCCGCCGCCGCAGGCCGTGAGCAGCGGGACGCCGCCGGCCACCGCCGCGGCGGCGACGGCGGTGGAGGCGAGGAAGCTCCTCCGGCTCGGGGTGGATCTCCGGGAGCCCGTGGAGACGGCGTTCGGCGTCATTGCGTCAACCCTTCATGGCACGCGCCAGGACATGCGGCACCCGAGGGGCGCCGGCCGGCCGCGGTGATGGCGGAGGTGGAGGTGATGTCGAGTCGAAGCGCTTCGATGTTGCTGCGAGGTTAAGTGACCGTCACAGGCGCGGCAAGAGTCGGCATCGAGATTCTCGGCCGCCACAACGACAGGGTGACCCGCCGAGCGCCCTTGCGGGGCATGGAAGTGGGCGGCTTCGCACCCTTGACACCCACTCCGCGCACCCGGAGCATCGAAGCGCTTCGAACGCCTCTCGCTCCTTCTCTGCCAAGGGACTCGCACGTGACCGCACACCGGCCGCCCTTCCGTGACCCGGCCCTCCCCGTCGCCCGGCGCGTCGAGGATCTGCTCGACCGGCTCACCGCCGACGAACGCCTCGCCCTGCTGCACCAGTTCACGCCCGGCGTCGAGCGGCTGGGGCTCGCCGCCTTCCGCACCGGGCAGGAAGCCCTCCACGGTGTCGCCTGGATGGGCCCCGCGACCGTGTTCCCGCAGGCGGTGGGGCTCGGGGCGAGCTGGCACCCGGAGCTGGTGCGCCGGGTCGGCGAGGCGGTGTCCCGCGAGGCGCGGGCGATGCGCGCCAAGGACGAGCGGGTCGGCCTCAACGTCTGGGCGCCGACGGTCAACCTGCTGCGCAACCCCCTGTGGGGACGCGGCGAGGAGGGGTACGCGGAGGACCCGGCCCTCACCTCCGCGATCGCGACGGCGTTCACCCGAGGGCTGCGCGGCGACCATCCGCTGTACTGGCGTACCGCCCCGGTCCTCAAGCACTGGCTGGCCCACAACAACGAGGCGGCGCGCGACACTTCTTCCGCTTCCGTACGTCCCCGCGTCCTCCACGAGTACGACCTGCGGGCGTTCCGCGGCGCCGTCGAGGCGGGCGCGGTGGCCGGGGTGATGCCCGCGTACAACCTGGTCAACGGGCGGCCGAACCACCTCTCCCCGTATCTGGAGGAGGAGTTGCGGAGCTGGACGGACCAGGAGCTGCTCGTGTGCTCCGACGCCGGAGCCCCGTCGAACCTGGTGGACTCCCAGGGGTACTTCGCCACGCACGAGGAGGCCGTGGCGGCGGCGGTGCGCGCCGGGGTGGACTCCTTCACCGACCACGGGACGGACGCCTCGGTCATCCTGGGGCGGCTGCGGAAGGCCCTGGAGCGGGGGCTGATCGACGGGGCGGACGTGGACCGGTCGGTACGGCGGCAGTTGACCGTACGGTTCCTCCTCGGCGAGTTCGACCCGGAGCTCGATCCGTACGCGGACGAGAGCCGCTTCGACACCCCCGAGCACCGGGAGCTGGCCCGCGAGGCGGCCGAGGCGGCGGTCGTGCTCCTCAGGAACGAGCCGGTGGGCGAGGACGGACCGCTGCTTCCGCTCGCCCAAGGCGCCCGGATCGCCGTCGTCGGTCTCCTCTCCGACGCCTCCAAGCTGGACTGGTACAGCGGTTCGCCGCTCCACCGCTCCACCCCGCTCGCCGGGCTGCGGGAACGGTTCGGGCCGGAGCGGGTGACCTTCGCCGAGGGGGTGGACCGGATCCGGCTGCGTACCGCGTCGGGCATGTGGCTGCGGGTGCCGGAGGGCGACGCGGAGGCCGGCGCGAGGGACGCGGAAGCCGCGCTCGACCCGGCCCTGCTTCCCGGCCGCACCGACCTGCCGCCGCTGACCGCCGACGCGGAGGGCTCCGTGCTGGACCTGATCGACTGGGGCGACGGGGTGCTGACCCTGCGCGCCCCCGACGGCCGGTACCTCTCGGTCGCCGAGGACGGGTTCGTCCGCGCGTCGGCGGACGCACCGGGCGGCTGGGTCGTCCAGGAGACGTTCCGGCTCGAAGCCCGGGAAGACGGGTGCGGGGGCGGACACGGAGGCGGGCACGGGGACGGGCACGGGGGCGGACACCTCCTTCGGCACCTCGGGACGGGTGGCTACGTCTCTGTCGCCGCCGAGGGCGTGAAGGTTGCCGCCGACCGCGCATCAGCCGAGGCGTTCACCCTCGAGACGGTCGAGCGAGGGGACGAGGCGGTCGCCCGGGCGGCGGCCGGCGCGGACCTCGTGATCGTGGTCGCGGGGAACGACCCGCACATCAACGGCCGGGAGACAGAGGACCGTACGACGCTGGCCCTGCCCGCGCACCAGGACCGGCTGTGGCGGGCCGCGCACGCCGCGAACCCCCGGACCGCGCTCGTCCTCGTCTCCTCCTACCCGTACGCGGTCCCGGAGGCGGCCGGGACGCTCCCGGCCCTGCTGTGGACCGCGCACGGCGGCCAGGCGGCGGGCGCGGCGCTCGCCCGGGTACTGGCCGGCGACGTCTCCCCGGCCGGCCGGCTCCCGCAGACCTGGTACGCGGCGGACGCCGACCTGCCGGAGATGCTCGACTACGACGTGATCGGCGGCCGCCAGACGTATCTCTACTTCGACGGCACCCCGCTCTACCCCTTCGGCCACGGCCTGTCGTACACGACCTTCGGGTACGAGGAGCTGTCGGCGGCCGTCGACGGGGCGACGGTGCGGGTCGGCTGTACGGTCGTCAACTCCGGCGCCGTCGCCTCGGACGAGGTGGTCCAGGTGTACGCGCGGACGGTGGCGCCCTCCGTGCCGCGTCCGCACCGCGAACTCGTCGCGCACGAGCGCGTCCATCTCACGCCCGGCGCGTCGGCCACGCTCCACTTCGCGGTGCCGCTGGAGGCGCTCGGGTACTGGGACGTGGCGCACGGGCGGTGGGCGGTGGCGCCCGGCGCGTACGAGATCCAGGTGGGCGCTTCCAGCGCGGATGTGCGCCGCACGGTCCGGATCGAGGTGGCGGGCAAGGCCCCGGGCCCGCGCCCGGTCCTCGTGGCCGGCCTCGCGGCGGCGGACTACGACGAGCAGTCGGGCACGGTGATCGTGGACCGCACGAAGGTCCGGGGCGACGCGGTGACGCCTGCGGATCCGTCGGTGCCCGGCCATCTCACCTACGGGGACTGCGACTTCGCGACCGGAGCGGGCGAGGTGGCCGTCACGGTCGCGGGAGAGGGCTCGCTCGACCTGACCCGTGCGGACGGCACCCTCCTGGCCCGCGTCGAGGTCCCGGACACGGGCGGCCCGTACGCCTACCGCACCCTCGCCACCCCGCTGCTCGCCGCGGACGTGACGGATTTCCACGTCACCCTCCACGGCCCCCTGCGCCTGGCCCATATGGCCTTCACCGGCTGAGCCGGGGGCGGCCCGTCCCGCCTCGCACGCCGGGCGACTCCCCCGATCACGGGCGGGATAGGCTCGCCCAGTTCATGACACCGGGGAGGGCTCCACGTGATCGACAAGACGTCCGTACGACGCGCCGCGCTGGCCGCAGCCGCGCTGGCGGCCGTGGCCGTCTCCTGCGGCACGACCCCCGAGCCCGACCGTCAGGCGGCGGGCCCGGGGACGGCGGCCACGACCGCCGCACCGGTGAAGGTCCGTGACGCGTTCGCCACCCTGCAGGCCACCCTCTACGACTCCTGCGCGAACGACTGCGCCTACTTCCTCGGTCGCGTCCACAGCGAACTCCGGAAGCTGGACGGGGCGATGAAGGCCGACCCCAAGGGCCCGGGACACTTCCCCGAGCCGATCCAGAAGATCGCCGAGCTCAACGAGACGCTGGGCGGCGACAGTTCCCCCGGGAACCTGAAGAAGCACGAGAAACTGATCGTCGGCACCCGCGACTTCATCAACACGTGGATGCAGGGCCACCCGGACGACTACCGCTGACCAGGGCGACCGGGCTCGCCCCGCCCTCGCCCCTCAGACGCCGGTCCGCCGCACCTTGACCGAGTCGACGAAGGTCGCGAACGCGGCGACGGAGACGGCGAAGGCCGGACCGGCCGGAACCTTCGAGTCACGGACGGGGACGACTCCGAGGGTGGGCACGAGGTTGTGGGCGACCTCCACGCAGGTGCCGCCGTTGTCGCTGTAGGAGGACTTGAACCAGCGGGGGGACTCGGTCGTCACAGCATGCCCTTTCGTACTTCCTTGATCACGGCCACGGTGTCCGCCTGGGACAGCGATTCCGCTGCGAGTTGATGGTAGACCCTGAGCATGGACGACACGGCTCCGCTCTCCCGCTCCAAGTGGCCCTGGGCCTGCGATTCGGCGTAGGAGAGCACGGACCGGTCGGGCAGGGTCAGCAGGTTCACGGGAAGGTTCAGAGCACGCCTCTCCCCTATGACAAACGGGGCCACTTGGAGCACCGTGCAGGGGCTTGCCGCCAACTCCACCAGTCGGTCGAGCTGGGCCGCCATGACGTCACGGCCACCAACCAGGCGGCGGATGCAGCTCTCGTCCATGACGACGAAGACCATCGGCGGTGGCTGCTGCCGCAGAACCTGTTGACGCTCGGCCAGGAACGCCACGCGCTCCATAGCCTGCTCCGCCGTGATGGTTCCGCGCATGACGGAACCGGCCGCAAGAACCTCCGCGTACTCAGGCGTCTGCAGGAGTCCCGGGATGATCCCGATGTCGAACACGCGGATCTCAACGGCTCGCCGCTCCTGATGCACGTACTCCGGGAAGCCCTCCAGTAGCGCACCGTGCCGTACCTGCTGGCACTCGCGACCGAACGACTGATCCGTTCCCGTCAGCCCGAACGCCGCATCGAGAGCCCCCGAGAATTTGAGAGTTGCGGGTCGGCCACCAGTTTCGACGGCGGAGATGTGCTTGCTGGAGTACCTCGTCCGGGTGGCCAGCTCCTCCTGCGTCCAGCCCCGCTCCTCGCGCAGCCTGCGCACACGCGCCCCGTACGCGGCCATGGGCCCGCTTTCCGGCTCCAGCACCTTGCGATTGACCACAACTCTCCCTCCATCACTCGTACGTTGAAGGCATATCGACTGTAGGTCACGCTGATGCCTCCTGGTAGTGGATTCACTACAGAGAGGAGCGATCATGCCCGACAGTGCCCGCCCGACACCGGTCCCCGATCTCGGGACGTTCATGGCGGCAGACACACCCGAGGGAAAGCCCCGCCTCGGGAAGGTGACCGCCTGGGACGGCGAGTCCGTCCACCTGCAACGACCTGGCGGGGGAACCGTATGGACGGCGGCTCCGGCCGAGTTGCGCCGGCCGACCGAGGACGAGCGCGCGCTGATCCGCGTGCTCACCACCCCGGTCCCGGCGGCGCCCCGCGTACGGCAGACCTCCCCGGAGCCCCCGGTGGTGCTCTCGGTGGATCCCCTGCCGCCCGCCGTGCCCGCTCCGGGCTGCGCCACCTGCGCGTTCGCGGCCGAGCGGGAGCGGGAGCATCTCCGGACGCAGGACCATTCGGCGGCGGCGGACTTCCGGGTCGAGATCCGCAACCACCCCCACGACGAGCCGAAGTTGACGCTGCCCCTGGAGCGGCCGTGAGCACTTCGGCGGTGACGGCGGTGACGATCTACCGCATGGACCGGCACCCCGGACCGGAGTCCGAGCTCACCATGACCGCGCGCTGCATGGACGGTGGGTGCGCCTGGGAGTCGGAGCCGACATCGCCGCCGGGGAGTGGCGCGGGCGGGTGCGAGTCGCACACCGCGGCCACGGGGCACACCACGTTCGCCGTCCGCCTGGAGTACATCGCGCTCGTGACCACCGAGGCCGCGGGCGGGGAAGGCACTGGCTGAGTCGCTCTCGCCGACGGCCGCGAAGACAGAAAGCGCTTGCGCGAAGCATTGACGAAACACGAACGCCGCCATAGCTTCATGCCCGTTGCACTTCGTACGTCATATATGAGACGCGATACATGAGATCTGAGAGTGCTCCATGGCCTTCGCCCCCAGCCCCATACCGTCCCGCACCCAGTACGTCCTGGAAGCGATCAAGCACGACATCCTCACCGGAGGGCTCAGACCCGGGCAGGCGCTCGTGGAGACCGAACTCGCCGCGCGCTTCGGGGTGTCGAAGACTCCGGTGCGCGAGGCGCTCAAGACCCTCGCGGGCAGTGGACTCGTGGTGATGAGCCAGTACAAGGGCGTCACGGTCCGGATGGTCGACGCGGACATGGCCCGGGCCGTCTACGACGTGCGTCTGCTCCTGGAGCCCGAGGCGGTCCGCCGTGCCGTCGCCTCCGCCGCACCGCTCGACGCGGCACAGGAGGCGCTGCGCCGGGCCGCCGGGGCCGAGGACCCGGCCGAACGGTCCCTGGCCAACCGGGACTTCCACCGCGCGCTCTACCTGCCCTGCGGCAATCCGCTGCTCGGCCGGATGCTCGACGAGGTCCGCGACCAGGCCGCCCTGGTGTCCACGGTCGCCTGGGCCGCCGTCCCCTCCTGGGAGCGCGAGGCCGCCGAGCACGAGGAGATCCTGCGGCTCGCCGCCGCGGGCGACGTCGACGGCGCCGGCCGGGCCGTACACGACCACATCGCCTCGTTCGTCGAGCGCGCCTTCCCCCAGTCCGCCCTGAACAGCGAGTGAGCGAGCACCGAGTGAGCATGGAATCCGAGACCCTGAAGGCCGCCCTCGCCGACGTCGTGGCCATCCCGGTCACGCCGTTCGCCGAGGACGGTTCCGTGGACACCCCCGCGTACCGCGCGCTGTTGCGCCGGCTGCTCGACGGAGGCGTACGGACCCTCACGCCGAACGGCAACACCGGGGAGTTCTACGCCCTCACCCCCGAGGAGCGCCGCCTCGTCACGGAGACGACCGTCGAGGAGGCGGGCGACCGCGCGGTGATCCTGGTCGGCGTCGGTCACGACGTACCGACCGCTGTCGAGGCCGCCCGGCACGCCCGGGCCACCGGCGCCCAGATGGTGATGGTCCACCAGCCCGTCCATCCGTACGTCTCCGAGAGCGGCTGGGTCGACTATCACCGGGCCATCGCCGAGGCCGTGCCGGAGCTCGGGGTCGTCCCCTACATCCGCAACCCGCTGCTGAGCGGGGCCCGGCTCGCCGAGCTGGCCGACGCCTGCCCCAACGTCGTCGGGGTGAAGTACGCCGTCCCGGACGCGTCCCGGTTCGCCGGCTTCGCCCGGGACGCGGGCCTCGACCGCTTCGTGTGGGTGGCGGGTCTGGCCGAGCCGTACGCCCCCTCGTACTTCGCGAGCGGCGCCACCGGCTTCACCTCCGGGCTCGTCAACGTCGCCCCCACGCTCTCCCTGGAGATGCTGGGCGCGCTGCGGGCCGGCGACTACCCGGCCGCGATGAAGGTCTGGGAGCGGATCCGCCGTTTCGAGGAGCTCCGGGCGGCCAACTCCAGCGCCGACAACGTGAGCGTGGTCAAGGAGGCCCTCGCCTCCCTCGGCCTGTGCCGCCGCGACATCCGGCCGCCGATCCGTGAACTCCCGGAGAGCGAGCGGGCCGAGGTCGCCGCGATAGCCGCCGGCTGGCCGGCATGAACACCACCGCCGAGAGCAGGGGCATGAGCACCACCGCCGAGAGCAACGGCATGAGCACCACCGCCGAGAGCGACGGCATGAGCACCACCAGCGAGACCGACGGCGGGAGCGCGGGCGAGAGCGCCGGTCCGAGCACCGGCAGGCGTCGCCCCGAGGACCTCCGCAGTCACCAGTGGTACGGCACGGACGGGCTCCGTTCGTTCAGCCATCGCGCCCGCACGCGCCAGCTCGGCTATCTGCCCGAGGAGCACCTCGGCAAGCCGGTCATCGCGATCCTCAACACCTGGTCCGACATCAATCCCTGCCACGTCCACCTCCGGGACCGCGCGCAGGCCGTGAAGCGGGGGGTGTGGCAGGCCGGCGGGTTCCCGCTGGAGTTCCCGGTCTCCACCCTGTCGGAGACGTTCCAGAAGCCGACGCCGATGCTCTACCGCAACCTCCTCGCCATGGAGACGGAGGAGTTGCTGCGCTCGTACCCGGTGGACGGGGCGGTCCTGATGGGCGGCTGCGACAAGACGACCCCGGCGCTGCTGATGGGCGCCGCCTCCGTCGACCTGCCGACCGTCTTCGTGCCGGCCGGTCCGATGCTGCCCGGCCACTGGCGCGGGGAGACCCTCGGCTCCGGTACGGACATGTGGAAGTACTGGGACGAGAAGCGGGCCGGGCGGATCGGCGACTGCGAGATGGCCGAGCTGGAGAGCGGTCTGGCCCGCTCCCCCGGGCACTGCATGACGATGGGGACGGCCTCCACGCTCACCGCCGCCGCCGAGACGCTGGGCGTGACCGTGCCGGGTGCCTCGTCGGTGCCGGCGGTGGACTCGGGCCACGACCGGATGGCCGCGGCCTCGGGGCTGCGGATCGTGGAGCTCGTCCACCAGGACCTGCGGCTGTCACGGCTGCTGACCCGGGAGGCGTACGAGGACGCGGTCGCCGCCGTCCTGGCGCTCGGCGGCTCGACCAACGCGGTGATCCATCTGATCGCGATGGCCGGGCGCTCCGGGGTGACGCTCACGCTCGACGACTTCGACCGGATCGCGCGGACCGTCCCGGTCCTCGCGAACCTGCGGCCGGGTGGGCGGTTCCTCATGGAGGACTTCCACTTCGCCGGCGGGATGCCGGGCTTCCTGTCGCGGCTCACGGACGTGCTGCACCTGGACCGCCCGACGGTCTCGCACAACACGCTGCGCGAGCAGCTCGCGGGGGCCCTCGTCCACGACGAGGACGTGATCCGTGACCGGTCGAGGCCGCTGGCCGCCGAGGGCGGGGTGGCGGTCCTGCGCGGCAACCTCTGTCCGGACGGTTCGGTCATCAAGCACATCGCGGCCGAGCCGCGGCTGCTGAAGCACACCGGTCCCGCCGTCGTCTTCGACGACTACCGGACCATGCAGCGGACCATCGACGACCCGGCGCTCGGCATCACCGCCGACCACGTGCTCGTGCTGCGCGGCGCGGGCCCCAAGGGCGGGCCCGGGATGCCGGAGTACGGGATGCTGCCGATCCCCTCGTACCTCCTGGAGCAGGGGGTGAAGGACATGGTCCGGATCTCCGACGCCAGGATGAGCGGGACGAGTTACGGGGCGTGTGTGCTGCACGTGGCGCCCGAGTCCCATGTCGGCGGACCCCTTGCCCTCGTCCGTACGGGCGATACGATCACCCTCGACGTCGCGGCGCGCTCCCTGCATCTGCACGTCACGGACGAGGAGCTGGACCGCCGCAGGGCCGCGTGGACACCTCCGCCGGCCCGGTACGAGCGCGGCTACGGCGCGCTCTACATGGAGCAGATCTCCCAGGCCGACACCGGCTGCGACTTCGCGTTCCTGGCCAGGCCGGGAACCACCCCCGATCCGTACGCGGGCTGAGTCCGCCCGCCCCGAACACACCGCCCCGCACCACCCGCGCGCCCGAGAACCCTCTCCGGCCCACCTGTCCGACATCTCGAACGTCGTTCGCGAAGCGCTTCACCGAGAACGGAGCCGCCGTCATGGCCTCAGCTGTGACCTCACCGCCCCAGGCCGACCCGGCACGGAGGCGCCGCCGCACGGGAGCGGCCCCCCGCCGACTGCCGTATCTCCTGATCGCCCCCGCCGGACTGCTGATGCTGGGCTTCATCGCCTACCCGGTGCTCAGCGTCTTCTACTACAGCCTCCAGCACTACAACCCCACCAAGCCCTGGCGGAACGGCTTCGCCGGCCTGGACAACTTCACCCGGATCTTCACCGACGACCCGCAGTTCTGGGGGACGCTGTCCTTCAGCCTGAAGTGGGTCGTGGTCGAGGTGACCCTCCAACTGCTCTTCGGCCTGGCCCTCGCCCTGATCGTGAACCAGACCTTCGTGGGCCGCGCCCTGGGCCGGGCCCTCGTCTTCTCGCCGTGGGCCGTCTCGGGCGTCCTCACCTCCGCGATCTGGGTCCTGCTCTACAACTCCCAGACCGGCATCACGCGATACCTCGCGGACCTGGGCATCGGCGAGTACGGGACGTCCCTGCTCTCCGACACCTCGACCGTCTTCTCCGCGGCGATCGTCGCCGACCTCTGGCGCGGGGTGCCCTTCTTCGCCATCCTCATCCTCGCCGACCTCCAGTCCGTACCGAAGGACCTGTACGAGGCGGCCGAGGTCGACGGGGCGGGCCGGATCCGCCAGTTCCTGCACATCACGCTCCCCCACATCCGGGACGCGATCGTGCTGTCCACGCTGCTGCGCGCGGTGTGGGAGTTCAACAACGTCGACCTGCTCTACACGCTGACCGGCGGCGGCCCCGCGGGCGAGACGACCACCCTCCCGCTGTACATCGCCCACACCAGCGTCGACGCCCACAACTTCGGATACGCCTCCGCCCTCACCACGGTGGCGTTCGTGATCCTTCTCTTCTGCTCGATGGTCTATCTGCGCCTGAGCAAGTTCGGAGGCGACGGCAAGTGACAGCCGAGTCCACCCTGACCGCCGTCCCCGCCCCGGGAACCGCGCAGGCCCCACCGCCCCCCGGCCGTACGCCGCCGGCCGCCGGCCGCAAGCGCCGCCCGGCCTGGGACGAGGTCCCCCGCTGGCAGATCTATCTGCCCCTCGGGATCTATCTGGTCTTCACCCTGGTCCCCTTCTACTGGATCCTGCTGTTCGCGGTGCGGCCGACCGGTTCCACCTCGCTCCTGCCCTGGCCGATGACCACCGAGCACTTCGAGAAGGTGTGGACGGAGCGCAGCTTCGGCGTCTTCTTCCAGAACAGCCTGCTCATCGGCGTCGCGGTGCTCGTGATGACCACGGTCGTCGCGCTGGCCGGCGGATACGCGCTCGCCCGCTTCGACTTCCGGATCAAGAAGGGCTTCATGCTGGCCCTGCTCTGCTCGCAGTTCGTGCCCGGCGCCCTGCTGCTCGTCCCGCTGTTCCAGATCTTCGCCGAGCTGCGGATGATCAACTCCCTCGGCTCGGTCATCATCGCCGAGACCGTCTTCCAGCTCCCGCTGTCGATGATCCTCATCAGCGGCTTCATCAGGAACGTGCCGTACTCCCTGGAGGAGGCCGCCTGGGTCGACGGCTGCAACCGCTTCAGCGCCTTCCGGATCGTGGTCCTGCCCCTGCTGCGGCCCGGCCTGGTCGCCGTCGGCTCCTTCGCCTTCGTCCACGCCTGGAACCACTTCCTCTTCGCCCTGATGTTCCTCAGCAGCCAGGACAAGCAGACGATCCCGGTCGGCCTCAACACCCTCATGGGCGCCGACAGCGTCGACCTCGGCGCGCTCGCGGCGGGCGGCGTCATCGCCGCCGTCCCCGTCGTCATCGTCTTCGCCTTCATCCAGAAGTGGCTGGTCACCGGCTTCAGCGCCGGGGCGGTGAAGGGATGAGCATCCACCACCCGCACGAGGAAGACATGAACACCGCACCCACCCGTACGCCGCTGCCCGTCGTCCTGGCCGGCGCCCGCGGTCACGGCCGCAGCCACCTCCTCAACATCCGCCGTCTGGAGGAGCGCGGGCTCGTCCGCCTCGCCGGGGTCTGCGAGCTGCGCCCGCTGGACGCGGCCGAGCTGGACGGCATCGGGGACCCGGAGCAGTCCGCCGACTTCGAGGCGCTCCTCGCCTCGACCGGCGCCCGGATCGCCGTGCTCAGCACCCCCATCCAGACGCACACCGACATGACGCTCGCCGCCGCCCGGCACGGCGCGCACATCCTTCTGGAGAAGCCGCCCGCCCCGTCGTTCGCGGAGTTCCGCAGGATGGCCGACGGCGTCGAGGCGGCCGGGGTGGCCTGTCAGATCGGCTTCCAGTCGCTCGGTTCGCACGCGGTGCCCGCGATCCGCCGGCTGGTCGAGGAGGGCGCGATCGGCGAGCTCCTGGGCGTCGGCGCGGCCGGGGCCTGGGTCCGTGACGAGGCCTACTTCCGGCGCGCGCCCTGGGCGGGCCACCGGCGGCTCGGCGGCGTCGACGTCGTCGACGGCGCGCTGACCAACCCCCTGGCACACGCCGTCGCCACCGCGCTCGCGCTCTCCGGATCCACCCGCGCCGAGGACGTCGAGCACATCGAGACCGAGCTGCTCCACGCGCACGCCATCGAGTCCGACGACACGTCCTGCGTACGGGTCGTCACCTCGTCCGGCACCCCGGTGACCGTGGCGGCGACGCTCTGCGCCGAGAAGTCCTCGGAGCCGTACGTCGTCGTCCACGGCAGCCAGGGCCGCGTCACCTTCTGGTACCGGCAGGACCGAGTGCTCGTGCAGCGGGCCGGGCACGGACCGGTCGAGACCGAGTACGGGCGGACCGACCTCCTGGAGAACCTCGTCGCCCATGTGACGGACGGCGAGCCGCTGTGGGTGCCCCCGGCGGAGACCGGTGCCTTCATGCGGGTCGTCGAGGCGGTCCGTACGGCTCCGGACCCGCGCGGGATACCCGCCGGGCACTGGCACACCGAGCCCGGCGAGAGCGCGCCGCGCCGGGTCGTCGACGGGATCGACGCCCTGGTCGAGGCGAGCGCCGAGGAGCTGCGTCTCTTCTCCGAACTGGGCGCCGCCTGGGCGCCGTCGACCCGGGCGGAGGCCCGATGACCGCCGAGCCGCCCATCCTCCTGCAGTGCGCGGGCCGCACCGTCGCCCGCTACACCACCCGGCCCCCGCTGGCCCTCGACCACGCGCCCCGGCCCTATCTGCACCCTGTGACGACGCTCGCCGGGCGGGTGGTGACCGAGACCGCGCCCGAGGACCACCCGCACCACCTGGGGGCGGGGGTCGCCGTCCCCGACGTCGCCGGCCACAACTTCTGGGGCGGGCGCACCTTCGTCCGCGACCGCGGTTCGGTCGAGCTCGACAACCACGGCGTCCAGCGGCACGACGGGTTCAAGTTGTGCGACCCGGACGGCTTCGTCGAGGAGCTGACCTGGTGGGCGGGGGGCGAGCGGCTGCTGCGCGAGCACCGGACCGTGGCGGCGACCGCCCTCACGGACTCCGCCTGGGCGCTCGACCTCACCTTCTCCCTCGTGAACGTGTCGGGGCGGGACCTGTCGATCGGCAGCCCCGCGACGAACGGACGGCCGGGGGCGGCGTACGGCGGCTTCTTCTGGCGCGCGCCCAAGGAGGCGGCGGCTCCCGTGGTGTTCGGGGCGGACGCCGACGGCGAGGCGGCCGTGCACGGAGCCCGCTCCGACTGGGTGGCGCTCGCGGGCGAGGACTGGACCCTGGTCTTCGCGGGGGCGACGGAGACGACCCGGCGCGACCCGTGGTTCGTGCGGGCCGCCGAGTACCCGGGCGTGGGTTCGTCCCTCGCTCACGCCGGCCGGCTGCCGGTTCCGGCCGGGCAGACCTTCGTACGGCGGGTGGTCACCGTCGTCGCCGACGGCCGGCTCGACCGGTCCAGCGCCGCCGCCCTGGCCCGCAAGGCGGTGACCTCGTGAGCGGGGCGCCCGTGGCCGGAGCCCCCACGGGCGACCTGGGCGACGGTACGTACCGCAACCCGGTCCTCGCCGCCGACTGGTCCGACCCGGACGTCGTCCGGGTCGGCGAGGACTACTACCTGACGGCGTCCAGCTTCGGCCGCGCCCCCGGCCTTCCGCTGCTGCACTCGCGGGACCTCGTCAACTGGACGATCGTGGGCCACGCCCTGGAGCGGCTCGAACCGGCCGCCGCGTTCACGACGCCCCGGCACGACCGCGGGGTCTGGGCCCCGTCCCTGCGCCGGCACGACGGCCGGTTCTGGATCTTCTGGGGCGACCCCGACCACGGGATCTACCAGGTCAACTCCCCTTCGGTACGCGGCCCGTGGACAGCCCCGCACCTGGTGAAGTCGGGCCTCGGCCTGATCGACGCCTGCCCGCTGTGGGACGAGGAGTCGGGCGAGGCGTACCTCGTCCACGGGTGGGCGAAGTCCCGCGCCGGGTTCAACAACCGGCTCACCGGCCACCGGATGAGCCCCGACGGCACGAAGGTCCTCGACGAGGGCCGGGTCCTCGTGGACGCCGACCTGATCCCGGGCTGGTTCACCCTGGAGGGCCCGAAGCTGTACCGGCACGACGGCTGGTTCTGGATCCTCGCCCCGGCCGGGGGCGTGGCCACCGGCTGGCAGGGCGCCTTCCGGTCACGGTCGTTCCACGGCCCGTACGAGGAGCGGACCGTCCTCGCCCAGGGCGACACCGACGTCAACGGCCCCCACCAGGGGGGCTGGGTGCGCACCCAGCACGGCGAGGACTGGTTCCTGCACTTCCAGCAGTCGGGCGCGCACGGCCGGCTCGTCCACCTCCAGCCGATGCGCTGGGACACGGACGGCTGGCCGGTCCTCGGTGACGGCGGCGCGCCCGTCCGGGTCCACCGCAAGCCGGACCTCCCGGAGCAGCCGCCCTCGCGGCCGGCCGTCGACGACACCTTCCCCGGCGGGCGGTTCGGCCGCCAGTGGCAGTGGACCGCCAACCCGGACGAGGGCTGGGCGACCCAGCACACGGGCGACGGTCTGCGCCTCGGCTGTGTCCGTACGGATCGCCTCGACGACCTGCGGAGCGTGCCGCACGTCCTGACGCAGCGGCTGCCGGCCGGGGCGTGCGTGGTCGAGGTCGGGCTGCGGCTCGACAGCGAGGCGGCGGGAGCCCGGGCCGGGCTTGTCGTCCTCGGCGACGCGTACGCCTGGATCGGCCTGGAACGGGCCCCGGACGGCACGGTCCGGCTGACGCACCGCTTCGCCCCGGCCAACGCCGACCGCGAACGCGACGCGGCCCGCTCCCGGCCCGTGGCCGGGGACCGGGTCCTGCTGCGGATCGAGGTCACGGCGGACGCGCGCTGCCGCTTCTCGTACACCTCCGACGACGCCGGGGCCGACACCGGGGCCGACGGAGGCGCCGGAGGTCCGGTCCCTCTCGGGCCGGAGTTCGCCGCCACGCCCTGGCGCTGGGTCGGCGCGCTCCTCGGCCTGTTCGCCGGGGCGCCGGAAGGCACGGGGCACGCGGGGACGGCCGTGTTCTCCGCCTTCCGCGTCACCGACTGACCACCAATGCCTCCTGGGCTCCCCCTGAGCCCTGGCCCCCCTGAGCTCCCCGAGCTCCCTGAGTTCCCCGACATCCCCACCCCACCCCCGCAAGACCCCGAGAGAAGAGAGCCGACGATGACCATCTTCCCCGGCGGACGGCGCAGAGCCGCCCTCGCCCTCGCCCTGACCGGAGTCCTCGCCCTGACCGCCACCGCCTGCGGTGACGACGGCAGCGGCGCGGGCGGCGACAAGGGCACGGAGGGATCGGGCAAGGGCAAGATCACCTTCTGGGACAACAACGGCGGTGTCCGTACCGACATCTGGAAGGAGATCATCGCCGACTTCGAGAAGGCCAACCCCGACATCGACGTCGAGTACGTCGGTGTGGCCTCCAAGGAGGTGCAGTCCAAGTACGACACCGCCATCCAGGGCGGCGGCCTGCCGGACGTCGGTGGCGTCGGCGCGGCCATGCTCGCCGGGATCGCCGCGCAGAACGCCCTGGAGCCGCTGGACGCCCGGGTCGAGGGCAGCGCGCTCAAGGGCAAGCTGAACACCGGGATGGTCGACAGCGTCAAGGCCGCCGGCGGCCAGGGCAAGCTGTTCACCGTCCCCACCTCCGCCAGCAACGGCGTCCTCTACTACCGCACCGACCTGTTCAAGGCGGCCGGCCTCGCCGAGCCCACCACCTGGTCGGCGTTCTACACGGCGGCCGAGAAGCTGACCGCGAAGGACAAGAACCGCTTCGGCTACACGATCCGCGGCGGCGCGGGCTCCATCGCGCAGGCGCTCGACGCCATGTACGGCCAGAGCGGCATCGCCGCCTTCTGGAACGGCGACAAGACCACCGTCAACGACCCGAAGAACGTGGCCGCGCTGGAGAAGTACGCCGGTCTGTTCAAGAGGACCACCCCGGCAGCCGACGTCAACAACGACTTCACCAAGATGGTCGCGCAGTGGGACAGCGGCCAGATCGGCATGCTCAACCACAACCTCGGCTCCTACCAGGACCACGTGAAGGCGCTCGGCACGGAGAAGTTCCGGGGCATCCCGAACCCGACCCTGGACGACGGCACCCGGGTGCAGGTCTCCAACCCGGTCGACGGCCTCGGGCTCTTCTCGTCCAGCAAGAACAAGGCCGCCGCCTGGAAGTTCATCGAGTTCGCGGCCGCGCACGAGTCCAACAGCAAGTGGAACAAGTCGGCCGGCGCCATCCCCGCCAACACGGAGGCCGCGCAGGACCCGTGGATCCAGGAGGCCGAGCCGACCAGGCTCGCCGCCGGCGTCCTCTTCAGCGGCAAGGCCACGATCGTGCAGCTGCCGTACTACCTGCCCGACTGGAACACGCTCTCCAAGGCCGACAACGAGGCCGAGTTCCAGAAGGTCCTCCTCGGCAAGGCCACGGCCAAGGAGTTCCTCGACGCCTTCGCCGGGCAGCTGAACGCGGCGCAGGCCGAGTGGAAGCAGCAGCAGAAGTGAGCGTCGGCCGCCGCGCGGTCGTCACGGCCGGGGCGGGCCTCGCGCTCGCCCTGGCCGGGGCGTCCGCCGCCCATGGCAAAGGACACCCCCGTATGCGCACCGTCTTCGTCGCGGGCGACTCCACCGCCGCCCAGAAGTACGCCGACGCCGCACCCGAGACCGGGTGGGGCATGGCGCTCCCCTTCTTCCTGCACCAAGGGCTGACCGTCGCCAACCACGCGGTCAACGGACGCAGCACCAAGAGCTTCCTCGACGAGGGCAGGCTCGACGCGATCCTCGGCGCGATCCGCCCCGGCGACCTGCTCCTCATCCAGTTCGGCCACAACGACCAGAAGAGCGCCGACCCCACCCGCTACACCGAGCCGTGGACCACCTACCAGGACAACCTGCGGGTCTTCGTCGAAGGCGCGCGGTCCCGGGGCGCCCTCCCCGTGCTCGCCACCTCCGTCGAGCGGCGGAAGTTCGCCGCCGACGGCACGGCCCTGCGCACCCACGGCGCGTACCCGGCGGCGATGCGGGAGACCGCCCTGGAGTCGGACGTCCCGCTCCTCGACATCGAGGCACTGTCCCTGGCGCTGTGGCAGGAGCTCGGTCCCGAGGCCACGAAGACGTACTTCAACTGGACCGCGACCGAGCAGGACAACACCCACTTCAACCCGCCCGGCGCGATCGAGGTGGCACGTCTCGTCGCCGCCGAGCTGCTCCGTACCCATGTCCTCGCGCCGCGCGAGACGCGCCGCCTGGACGACGAGATCCCCACCGACCGGATCACCTGGCCCGCTTCCACGCCTGTTTCCGCCCCTGTTTCCGTGCCCCTTTCCGAGGAGAGCCGACCGTGAACCGACACAAGAAGCTGGGAGTCGTGGCCGCGACCGCGCTCGCGCTGACGGTCACCGCACCCACCGCCGGTGCCCACACCGGTCACCGCCCCGGCGCCGACCCGGCCAGGGCGACGCTGCCGGCCGGCGACGGCTGGGCGTCCGAGGGCGCCGGCACCACCGGCGGCTCCGCCGCCGACGCCTCCCGCGTCACCACCGTCACCACCTGGGAGGAGTTCCGGGCCGCTCTCGAAGCACCCGGCACGGAGCCCCGGATCGTCAAGGTGGTGGGCACGCTGAACGCCACCGCCGACGGCTGCGCCGCCTTCGAGGCGCCCGGCTACGACTTCGCCCGCTACCTCGCCGACTACGACCCGGCGGTCTGGGGGTACGAGAACGAGGTCAGCGGTCCCCAGGAGGAGCTGCGGGCGGCCTCCGCCACGGCCCAGGGCAAGGCCATCAAGGTGCGGGTGCCGGCCAACACCACCATCGTGGGTGTCGGGCGCCACGCGGGGATCACTGGCGGCAGCCTCCAGGTGCAGGGCGTGGACAACGTCATCATCCGCAACCTCGCCCTGGAGAGCCCGCTCGACTGCTTCCCCCAGTGGGACCCGACGGACGGCGCGACCGGGGCCTGGAACTCCGAGTACGACAGCCTCGTCGTGTACGGCTCCACCCACGTCTGGATCGACCACAACACCTTCACCGACGGGGCCCACCCGGACAGTTCGCTGCCCTCCTACTACGGGGAGGTCTACCAGCAGCACGACGGAGAGCTGGACGTCGTCCGCGGCGCGGACCTCGTCACGGCCTCCTGGAACGTCTTCACGGACCACGACAAGACCCTGATGATCGGCAACAGCGACAGCGCGGGCGCCACCGACCGGGGGAAGCTCCGTGTCACCCTGCACCACAACCTCTTCGACAAGGTCGTGGAGCGGGCGCCCCGGGTGCGCTTCGGGCAGGTCGACGCGTACAACAACCACTTCGTGGTGGCGGGTCCGTCCTACGTGTACAGCCTGGGCATCGGCCTGGAGTCGCAGCTCTTCGCCGAGAAGAACGCTTTCACGGTCGCCGCGGACGTACCGGCCGGGAAGATCCTGAAGAAGTGGAAGGACGCGCCGGTCACGACCACCGGCAACTACGTCAACGGCGGCCCGGTCGACCTCCTCGCCGTCCACAACGAGCAGTACCCCGGGGAGCTCCTGCGCGCGGACGCCGGCTGGACGCCCGTCCTGCGCACCCGCGTCGACCACCCGAAGGCCGTCCCGGCCCTCGTCGACCACCGCGCGGGCGCCGGCCGCCTGCGCTGAGCCCGCTCGACAGGAGGCCGGGTACCCCCGGCCTCCGTTCCCTTGCTCCCCCGGCCTCCGTTCCCTCTCTTTCCCCCCGACCAGCGAAGGAGCACCCGCATGCCCTCGCACCACCTCGGAACCGCCGCCCTCGGCCGCCGCTCACTCCTCACCGCAGGTGCCGGCGCGGCCCTCGCGCTCGCGCTGCCCGCCACGAAGGCGAGCGCCACCACCCTGCCGACGGGCCCCTTCGGCCGGTTCGGTTCGCCCGCCGCCCGGCTCACCGGGCGGACGCTGTACGTGCACCCCGGCGGTCTCGGCGACCACACCACCGTGCGGGCCGCCGTCTCCGCCGCGAGCGGCGCCGGCTGGACGCTGGTGCTCGCCCCCGGGACGTACCGGGAGACGGTCACGGTGAGCGCCGCCCGTACGGACATGACCTGGATCGGGGCGAGTGGCGACCCCCGGGACGTGGTCGTCGTGTACGACAACGCGGCTGGTACACCCCGCCCCGAGGGCGGCACCTACGGCACGAGCGGTTCGGCGACCACCACCGTCCAGGCGGACGGTTTCACCGCCCAGGGGGTCACCTTCGCCAATGACTTCCTCCGCACCGACCTCCCCGGGAACCCCGGCACGCAGGCCGTCGCGCTGAAGGCGCAGGGCGACCGCTCGGCGTTCTTCCACTGCCGTTTCCTCGGCCACCAGGACACGCTCTACGCGGACTCGACGTCCCTGTCGGCCTTCGCGCGGCAGTACTTCGCGCACTGCCACGTCGAGGGGGACGTCGACTTCGTCTTCGGCCGGGCCACGGCGGTCTTCGAGCACTGCCACTTCCGTACGCTCGTCCGCACCGATCTGGCGGGCGCCCCGTACGGCTTCGTGTTCGCCCCGTCGACGGCGGGCGCCAATCCGTACGGCTTCCTGGCGTCCCGCTGCCGGATCACCAGCGAGGCGCCCGACGGCTACTACAAGCTGGCCAGGCCCTGGGTGCCGAGCTCGGACCTGACCGCCCGGCCGTCGCTCGTTGTCCGGGACAGCGTCCTCGGCCCCGGGATCGACGCCGTCGCCCCGTACGCGAACATGCGCGACGCCCACCCGTGGCAGGCGCAGCGCTTCGCGGAGTACCGCAACACCGGCCCGGGAGCCGCGATCACCGTCCCGGAGAACCGTCCCCAGCTCGCGCCGGCCGAGGCGGCGGGCGCGAGCCGGGCGACGTATCTCCGTGACTGGACGCCCGGACCGGTCAGTTGAGCAGGTCGAGACAGTCGATCGACGTGGCGGGGCTGAGGAAGCCGGTCCCGGTGGAGCCGCTGACGACGTTCAGTCTGAGCACGTTGTACTGACTCGGGTCGGTCTTCCAGGCGCTCGCCGGGACGACGTACGTGAAGGTGTGGTTGTTGCCCCGGTACGAGCCGTTGGTCAGCGAGCGCGTCGAGGGCTGCGCCGGCGGCGAGGGGATCGCGGAGACCCAGTCGTTGACGGTGACCTGGGGCCGTCCGTTGAGGAACGCGGTGGTGACGCCGATCCGGAGGGTGTGCGCGGCGGCGGCCTGGGCGGCGGTGAGCCTGAAGTACACGAGGACGCCGTCGTTGACGTCCTTCCACAGGTAGCAGGGGAAGGAGGCGGAGACGTCGCCCGCGCCGAGCACGACGTTCCCCGTCCACGACGCGGCGCGCACGTCGGCGGGGTGGGCGTAGGTCATGAGGGCGGCGTTCTTGAACGCGCCCGGCGTGCCGTCCCAGTCGCCGATCCGCCAGATCGCGGGTGCGGTGGACGGGTCGTTGGTGAGGGTGAGGGTGTGCAGGGCGGTCGCGGCGCCGGCCGTGACCGTCACCGTGCCGGTGTGGACGGCGAGTTCGCCCTTGTAGACGGTGAGGGTGTACGTGCCGGGGAGCATGTTCCGGCAGGAGAAGGCGCCGGTGCCGGCGGTGGCGCGGGTCCAGTACTGGGCGTCGGCATTGGCGAAGCCGACGGTGTACGGGTGGTCCGCGTCCATGCCGGCGAGGCCGACGCCGGCGACCCGGCCGCGACCCGCCGCGCCGACCCAGCCGGGGATGCCGAGGCCGTCGACCCACGTGGTGTCGTGGTTCGCGGCGAAGAGCGCCGGGGAGGGCGTCCCGCCGCCGGTGAAGGCGAGCAGGTAGGGGCCCTGGAGGCCGAAGCGCATGGCCTCCGTCTGGGACTGGTTGTAGTGGAGGATCTCGTACAGCCCGACGCCCAGCTCGTTCGAGTGGCGGAGCAGGGAGCGGTAGAACGGGCCGCCGGAGGCCTTCTCGTGGTTGGAGCGGATCATCCAGAGACCGACCGACCCCGTGGTGTAGCCGACGTGGTCGTAATCCATGACGCGGACGCCCGAGTAGTGCTTGGAGCGGGTGTGTCCGTCGGCGCGCTGCCAGACGTCCCCGGCCTCGATGACGGTGTCGGCGCCCTCGACCCAGGAGTCGGGGCCCTCGTTCGGGAAGATCCCGGGCTTGAGGCGGGCGATGAAGCGGGTGGCGGTGAAGGACGTGTCGGCCTTGTCGGTCCACAGGTAGACGTTGTTCAGGCCGGCGCGGGCCGCGAGGTAGTGGCGGAGCGTGCCGTGGACGACGGTGACGAGGACGGTGGAACCGGTCTGGGCGAGGGTGACGGTGGAGGCGCCGAGGCCGGACTCGACGTGCGAGTGCTTCCCGCCGTATCCCTCGTACTCCGTGCCCTTGTAGACGAGGGAGGTGAGGTCCCCGGTCGCCTTCGAGACCTTGAACACGAGTCCGGCGCCGGTGTCGACGACGTACTGCGTGCCGTCGTCGCTCCAGCCGAAGCCGGCGGCGGCCGCGGTGCCTGGCGCGAGACCGGCGGTGGCGGCGAGGGCCGTACCGGCCGCGGCGGCGCCGAGGAGGGTGCGGCGGCGGAGGGGGCGCTGGGTGATGGTCGCGGTGGTGTCGTCGTACGAGCGCATCGGCGTGCGGCTCCTTCGGTACGGGGGGTACGGGGCGGCTCCCGGTTGTTCCTAGGTCGCCACCGGCCGCGGAAGGGTTGCCCCCCCTTCGCCCCCGCGTCAGCCGAGCCGCGGTGTCCTGGTCACCGGCAGGCGGGCGCAGCGGCGGCAGGCCCGGGCCGAGGTCGCCACGACCGCGTGCGCGGCGGCGGCGAGGGCTCCCGCGCAGGCGAGCAGCGGCCAGTCGGTGGCGAGGGCCGCGGCGACGGCGAGCGCGAGCGTCGTCACCGCCATGGCGACGCCCGCGGTGGTCCCGGTCCAGGCGACGACGAGCGGCAGCCGGGGCGGGGTGGGCAGCCGGCGGCCGAGGGTGCCGGTGACGGCGAGGGTCGCGGCGGCGAGCAGCGCGGCGGCGATCGCCACGCCGGCCAGGTGCGCGGCGAGGAGCTGGGCGGTACGAGGGACGGGTGCCGCCGGGCCGGCGGCGGGGCCGGTGAGGTACCAGCAGACGACGAGGAAGGGGGCGGTGAGCGCGACGGCCCGGGCGGTGTGACGTGCCTGGGCGAGGGTCAGTTCCCGCTGGCAGCTCGGTACGAGCTCCTCGACGGTCCCGAACTCCCGCACCGCCGCGCGGATCGCGTCCGGGTACGGGCGGCCCTCGTCGGCATGGGCGTCCGTCGTGTCGGCGAGTCCGCCGCGGACCTCCTCGACCAGCCGGGCCTTGGCACGGGCCGGTCCGTGCAGGGCGGCGGCGAGCTCGGCGGCGTACGTGTCGAGGGGATCGGCGCTGGGGGCGTCGGGTCGATCGGCGCCGGGGGCGGCAAGAGGCTCGGGGCCGGGGGCGTTCACGTGGCGAGTCCGGGCGGTGGCGTGGTCGGGTTCAGGACCGAGCCGATCGCGGCGGTGAACTCGCTCCACGCGGTCCGCTCGCCCGCCAGCGTGTGCCGGCCCGTGTCGGTGAGCTCGTAGCAGCGTCGGCGGCGTTCGCCGGAGGACTGCCAGCTGCTGCTCAGGAGCCCGAGCCGTTCCAGCCGCTGGAGCGCCGGATAGACCGTGCCCGTACGGAGTTCGAGCACGCCTCCGCTGCGCTGCTGGACCGCGGCGATGATCGCGTACCCGTGCAGCGGGCCCTGTTCGAGCACCGCGAGCAGCAGTCCGTCCAGGTGCCCTCGTACCGCATCCGCCTTCATAGGTAGGCAGCCTACCCAAAGGATCGGTAGGCAGTGTATGTATTGGCTGCCGACATATTGGCAGCCAATCGACCGAGTACTGACGCGGAGGCATGCGCCGTGACCGAATTCCTGTTGTCCGTCCACGTCCTGGTGGCGATCGTCACGGTCGGAGCGATCACCGTGGCCGCCTCGATGTTCCCCCGCGTCGCCCTACGGGCCTGCGGCGCCGGGGAGGGGGACGCCCCGGCCGGAGGGACCGGGACGGCCGCGGTCCTCCACCGCGTCTGCACCGGGTACGCCGTCGCCGGTGTCGGCGTCCCGGTCTTCGGGGTGGCGACCGGCGCCCAGCTCGGCGTCCTGACCGATGCCTGGCTGATCGTGTCGATCGTCCTGACCGTGCTCGCCGCCGTCGTCCTCGGGCTCGCCGTCCTGCCCGGCCAGCGGCGCCTGCTCGCCCTGGCCGGGGGCGCGGACACCGCGGAGGAAGCACGGCCCGTGGCGGCCCGGCTGGCCATGGCGACCGGGATCTTCAACGTCCTCTGGGCGGTCGTCGTCGTCCTGATGATCGTCCGCCCCGGCTCCACGACGGGCGTGTGACCCCTGGTGGCGGACGGGCCCTCGCCGGCGCCCCGGCCGGTCCGTCAGGTCGCGGGGGTCGCCACGCCGAAGCCGCCCCGGAGGGTGGACCGGCCGCCGTCGCCGCCCGTGAGGACGACGGTGTACGTGTCGGCCGAGGCGTCCCGTACCCCCTCGGCATGGCTGTACTGGACCGCGAAGACATGCCGGCCCGGCGGGACCGTACGGCCCGGTTTGAGGGCCCAGCGGTAGTGGAGCACCCCCGGCTCCTCGGTGACCGTGACGGTGAAGTCCTCGGCCGGGCGCGTGCGCCAGTGGCCCGTGCTCGCGACGCCGGCCGTGCGGGCGACCCGCACGTCGACGACGAGACCCGACACCGGCGTCTCCGTCGTCACGGTGAGATCTCCCTGCGCCCACCAGCGGTTGCCGCCGGGGTCGAGGGTGCCGGCCGCCACGGCCGCCGGTCCCCGCGTCAGCGGTCCCGGTGCGGGCGGCCGCGACGCGGGCGCGGCCGGCCCCCGGTCCAGCGTGGTCACGGCGAGGCCGCCGACGCCGACGACCCCGGCGACGGCCACCGCCACGGCCACGGCCGCCGTCCAGCGCCTGCCGGTCCAGGCGAACGCCCCCGGGCGGCCCGCGCGGGCCCGGCGGGACGCCCGCGGCGGGGCGGCGAGGCCGCGTTCCACCCGGGCGAGCATGCGGGCGTGGTCGGGCCGGTGGGCGAGCCCGGCCTCGCGCAGCTCGCGGCGCAGCTGTGCCTCGTGCATCAACGTCTCCCGCTCCCCGCGACGAGTTCGCCGGCGGCCCGGTCGCCCAGGAGGCGCTGGAGCTCCGCCATCCCCTTGGCGGTCTGGCTCTTGACCGTACCGACCGAGATCCCCAGGGCGAGCGCGGTGTCGCGTTCGGAGAGGTCGAAGGCGTGCCGGAGCACGACGCAGGCGCGTTTACGGAAGGGCAGGGCGCGCAGCGCCGTCCGTACGTCGAGGACGGCCGGGACGTCGGGGTCCTCGACGTGGTCCGGGCGCCGGTCCCAGAAGGCGGCGATCCTGCGGCGCTCGCGCACGGTGCCCCGGATCCGGCTGCGGACGAGGTTGGCGACGACGCCGCGGGCGTAGGCGGCGGGGTGGTCGGCGGCGCGGACCCGGTCCCAGCGGTGCCAGAGGGCGAGCATGGCGTCGGCCGCGAGGTCGTCGGCCGCGTCGGTCTCGCCGGTCAGCAGGTGTGCGAGGCGGGCGAGTTCGGCGTAGTGGCGCGCGAAGAACGCCCGGAACTCCGTCGCGCTGTCGTCGGCTTCAGTGTCCACCGCGACCACGACGGCCCTCGGTGGGCGAGGCTCCGGCCGCCGGTCCCGTGCTCGCGCGCTCGGTCAGCCGGGGAGCGATCAGCTCCGCACCGCGCACGGCCCCTCCCCCGAGGCGCGCGACGAGCCGCTCCACCGCGAGCCGGCCCATCTCGTGGACGGGCACGGAGACGGCGGTGAGCGGTACGGAGGCGTGGGCGGCGACCTGGTCGGGGCAGATGGCGACGACGGAGACGTCCTCGGGGACCGCGCGGCCCTGGTGGCGCAGGAGCGCGAGGAGCGGTTCGACGGCGGCCTCGTTCTGGACGACGAGGGCCGTGGTGCCGGGGCGTTCCTCGAAGACGCGGGTCACGGCGGCGGCGACGGCCGCGTACGTGCCCTCGACGGGCCGGTGGAGCAGGCCGACGCCGTGCGCGTCGGCCGCGCCGCGCAGCCCGGCGAGCGTACGGGCGGCGTAGCCGGTGCCCCGCGCGTAGACGGCGGGCGGCTCTCCGAGGGCGGCGATCCGGGTGTGCCCGAGGCCCACGAGGTGCTCGACGCAGCGCGCCCCGGCGGCCTCGAAGTCGAGGTCGACGCAATCGAGGACGGCGGGGGCGGGGGCAGGGGCGGCGTCGGCGGCCGCGACGGACGCGGCCGACTCGGCGACGGACGCGGCCGACTCGGCGGAGGCCGCTGTCCCGTCCGTCCCGGTGGGCAGTCCGATGAGGACGGCGGGCCGTTCCGCCTCCTGGAGACAGGGCAGCCGGGGGTCGTCGAGCTCGACGTCCATGACGATCATGCCGTCGGCGATGGCGCTGCCCTCGACACGGCGGACGGCCTCGGGGCCCTCCTCGCCGGTGAGCAGCAGCACGTCGTAGCCGTGGGAGCGGGCGGTGGTGGTGACGGCCATCGCGATCTCCATCATCACCGGGACGTAGAGGCCGGTGCGGAGCGGCATCATCAGGGCGAGGATGTCGGTCCGGCTGCTGGCGAGCGCGCGGGCGCCGGCGTGCGGCCGGTAGCCGAGGGCGTCGATGCTGTGCTGGATCCGCTCGCGCGTGGGAGCGGAGATGGAGCGTTTGCCGCTGAGCACGTAGCTGACCGTGCTGGCCGACACCCCGGCGTGACGGGCGACATCGGCGAGGGTGACCACGTGCGCGCTCCTCGGCAATCTTGATACGGACCCCGACCCTAAGCGGCCGCTCGACGAGCTGTCCAGGTCGGCGGGGAAGAGTCCAAGGGTCCGGTGGTCGCGCGGGGTTGTGCGGGACGCTCCGGAGCGATGGGATGAACACCGGGCGGAAAGCGCTTTCGCCCTCACGGGGCACATGGCGCTCACTCGGCTCCGGCCCCTCTTCCTCCCCCCTCATTCGGCTCCGGCCCCCCCTTCCTCTTCCTCCCCCTCACTCCGTCAGGAGGACCATGTCCGCCCTCCCCTGGTACGAAGACCTCTCCCCCGGTCGCGGCACGCTCCCGCCCCGCGCCTGGTACGCCCGCTCCGACGCCGCCGTCCTCTCCCTGAACGGCTCCTGGGGCTTCCGCCTCTCCCCCACCGCCGACACCGAGGACGACTCCTTCGCCTCCCCCGGCTTCGACGCGGGCGGCTGGGACGCGATCACGGTCCCGGGCCACTGGGTGCTCCAGGGCAAGGAGAGGGAGTACGGCGGTCCCGCCTACACCAACGTCCAGTACCCGTTCCCCGTCGACCCGCCCCGCGTCCCCACCGAGAACCCGACCGGCGACCATCTGCGCCGCTTCGACCTGCCCGCCGACTGGCCGGCGGACGGCGGGGCCGTCCTCCGCTTCGACGGGGTCGAGTCCTGTGCCCGGGTCTGGCTCAACGGCACGGAGCTCGGCGACTTCAAGGGGTCGCGCCTCGCCCACGAGTTCACCGTCGGCCACCTCCTCACGGCACGGGACAACGTCCTCGCGCTCCGCGTCCACCAGTGGTCCTCCGGCTCCTACCTGGAGGACCAGGACCAGTGGTGGCTGCCCGGCGTCTTCCGTGACGTGACCCTGCTGCACCGGCCGGAGGGCGCCCCCGGCGACTTCTTCACGCACGCCACGTACGACCACACCGCCGACGGCGGCACCGGCGCCGGCACCCTGCGCGTCGACTGCGACGTGCCCGGCCGGGTCACCGTGCCCGAGCTCGGCCTCGACCTCGCCACCGGGGAGTCGGCGACGGTGGCGGTCGAACCGTGGAGCGCCGAGACGCCCCGGCTGTACGAGGGGGTGCTCACGGCCGGCGGCGAGCGGATCCCGCTGCGGATCGGCTTCCGGACCGTGGCCGTCGAGAACGGGGTCCTCACGGTGAACGGCCGCCGGATCCTCTTCCGCGGCGTGAACCGCCACGAGTTCCACCCGGAGCACGGCCGGAGCCTGGACCTCGCGACGATGCGCGAGGACGTGGAGCTGATGAAGCGGCACAACATCAACGCCGTCCGCACCTCCCACTACCCGCCGCACCCCGCCTTCCTCGACCTCTGCGACACGTACGGACTGTGGGTGATCGACGAGGGCGACCTGGAGACGCACGGCTTCGAGGACCTGGACTGGCGAGGCAACCCGGTCGACGACGAGCGCTGGACCCCGGCCCTGCTCGACCGGGCCGCCCGGCTCGTCGAGCGGGACAAGAACCACCCCTCGGTGGTCATCTGGTCGCTCGGCAACGAGTGCGGCACCGGTGCCGGTCTCACCGCCATGGCCCGGTGGATCCGCGACCGCGACCCGTCCCGGCTCGTCCACTACGAGGGCGACCGCTCCTGCGCCGACACCGACGTCTACTCGCGGATGTACCCGCCGCACGCCGAGGTCGACGAGATCGGCCGCCGCGCCGACGGAGGACCGGAGGCACGGCGCGAACTGCCCTTCATCCTCTGCGAGTACGCGCACGCCATGGGCAACGGGCCGGGCGGACTCTCCGAGTACCAGCGGCTGTTCGAGACGTACGAGCGCTGCCAGGGCGGGTTCGTCTGGGAGTGGATCGACCACGGCCTCGTCCACCCGCTGCACGGGCACGGCTACGGCGGTGACTTCGGGGAGGAGGTGCACGACGGGAACTTCGTCTGCGACGGGCTGCTCTTCCCCGACCGGACGCCGTCGCCGGGGCTCCTGGAATACAAGAAGGTGATCGAGCCGGTGCGGATCGCACCCGACGGTCCGGGCTCGGTCCTGGTGGGCAACGGTCACGATGTCGTCGATCTGGCGCATCTCGCCTTCACCTGGTCCTTCCTGGCCGACGGCGAGACGCTCGCCTCCGGCCCTCTCGACGTCCCCCCGCTCGCCGCCGGGGCGCACGCGCGGGTGGTCCTGCCCGCCCCGCCCGCGCATCCGGCCGGCGCCGAAACCCTGTGGACGGTACGGGCGTTGCTGGCACACGACACGGCCTGGGCGCCCGCCGGGCACGAGGTGGCCTGGGGGCAGATCCCGGCATCCGCACCGGCCCCCACGCCGCGCGCGGTGACCGGCGCGCGACCCGTCCGCGCGGCCGGCCGGATCACCCTCGGCCCCGGCACCTTCGACGCCCGCACCGGTGAGCCCCTCGCCCTCGGCTCCCTCCCCGTCACCGGTCTGCGCCTCGACGTCTGGCGGGCGCCCACGGACAACGACGAGGGCGCGCCCTGGCAGCCCGACGAGCGCCACGGGACGCTCTGGCGCGCTCTCGGCCTGCACCGGATGCGGCACCGGATCGACGCGGTCACCCTGGAGGACGACTCCTTGACCGTACGGACGCGGGTGGCGCCCGCCGCCCGGGACGTCGGCCTGCGTACGACATACCGCTGGACCTCGGACGGCACGGCCCTGCGGCTCGGCGTCGAGGTCGTCCCCGAGGGCGAGTGGCGGGTGCCGCTGCCCCGGCTGGGGGTCCGGCTCGGTCTGCCGGCCGCCCTGGACCGGGCTGTCTGGTACGGCGCGGGACCCGGCGAGGCGTATCCCGACACCCGGGCCGCGGCACGGCTCGGCCGCTGGGAGGCCACGGTGGACGCGCTCCGGACCCCGTACCTGCGGCCGCAGGAGAACGGGGCCAGGATCGACACCCGTTGGGTGGAACTGACGTCCTCGACGGAGGGCGTACGGGTGGACGGGGACCCGGCCTTCTCGTTCACGGCCCGCCCCTGGACGACGGAGCGGCTGGACGCCGCCGCCCACCGCACCGATCTGGTGCCGGGCGACACGCTCTGGCTGCACCTGGACCACGCCCAGCACGGCATCGGCTCCCAGTCCTGCGGACCGGGCGTGCTGCCCGCGTACCGGCTGGACACGGCCCCGGCCTCGTTCTCCCTCACGTTCACCCCGGTGGGGGTCGTGCAGCGGAAGCCGTGCAGGGGAGGCCGACCAGCGGAAGCCGTCTAGCGGAGCAGTCGGTCCGGGACGATGGCCCGGGCCCGCAGCTCCCGCGCGACGAGGGCCGCGTACTCCGTGGCCCCGCGGACCGAGGTGTGGGTGTTGTCCCGCTTCTCGGTCGTCAGGTAGAGCGCCTTGGAGGCCTCGGGCCCCAGCTGTTCGACCCGCGCCTTCGTGAGGGCGGTGAGGTCGATCAGCGGGGTCCCGAGGGAGCCGGCGAGGGCGCGGACCTCGGCCGGGTGATCCACGCCGAGGCCGTTGACGAGCAGGGCGATGCCGTTGTCCAGGGTGCCGTCGGCGTTGAACCAGCGGCGGACGATCGGGGTGAGCAGGACGGGTTCGCCGCCCCGCGCCCGTACCCGCTCGACCATGCTCGTCAGGTTGGCCCGGTAGGTGGCAGCGTCCGTCTGCTTGTCGTTGTGGGCGAGCTGGATCAGGACGGGGTCGCCGGGGCGGATCGCCGCCTCGACGGTGTCGAAGAGCGCCGGGTTCGCCAGGACGGTGACGGTGCTCTCGCCCGAGTCGGCGTGGTTGGCGACCGCGATCCCGCGCCCGAGATGGACGGGGAGCCGCTGGCCCCAGCCGGTGTACGGGTCGCCCGGCTGGTCACAGGCGGTGGAGTCGCCCACGACGAAGAGGCGCAGGGCGGCGGGGGCCGGGGTGACCCGGAGCGCGGCGACGCGGGGTGCGGCGCCGTCGACGACCAGGTCGAGGCCGGGGCTGCCGGCGGGTCCGGTGGGTTCGCCCTCGGGCTCGCGGACGTCGACGGTGAACGAACGCCGGACGGTCTCCCCCGCCGCGGTGGCGGTCTCGGCGAGCAGGGCCCGCCGGGTCTCGCCGGTGATGGCGGTGGAGGCGGCGGTCTCGCCGCCGAGGGTGAGGGTGACGTCGTACGTGCCGGGGGCGACGTCGAAGTGACAGGCGAGTCCGCCGGTGGCGGTGGCGGTGCAGTGGTCGATGCCCTGGCCGTACGGGCCGTCGGCGTGGGCGGCGGGGGCCGCGGCGAGCGACCCGAGGAAGGCGGCCGCGGCGGCGAGGAGGAGCGTGGTCGTGCGCATGGTCCTGATCCTCTCGGTTCTCACGCGGGGAGGTGGTCGCCGACCAGGGCGAGGTTCTGGATGGCGGCCAAACCGTACAGGGCGGTGGTGTTGGTGCTGATCCACAGGTGCTCGTAGCCGGGTTCGAGGGCGGCGGAGCCTTGGACGGGGGTCTTGTCCCAGACCATGGCCGCCGTGTAGCCGTCGCTCTTGTCGAACTTGGCCCAGGCGCGCTGGGCGAGCTTGGCGTCGCCCGACTGGGCCGCGGCGTAGGCGTCCTGGCGGGAGTGGCCCTGGAAGAGGAGGAGGGTGCCGAAGTTCTTGCCGTAGCGGGCGGCCTGTTCGGTCTTGGAGGCGTTGAAGTAGCGGCAGTAGTCGAGCCAGGCCTCCTTGAACCGCGGCATGTCGACGAGGTCGATGAGCTCGGCGCACATCTCGACCAGGCCGAACATGGCGGAGAGGTGGGAGACGCCGACGACGGGTTCGGTCGCGACGGCGAAGCGGCCGGTGTCGAGGTCGTAGAGGCCGGTGCCCTGCACGAAGCCGTTGGGCTGGGCGGCGATGGTCTCCATGGTGGAGCGGAGCCGGGCCTCGGCCTTGGCCGCCTTGGGGCCGCCGCGTTCCCACTCGGTGAGCCAGGCGGCGGCGAGGCCGCTCCAGTCGGTGCCGAAGCCGATGGAGAGCGCGTGGCGGTCGGGGGTGTAGGGCTCGGTGCGGATCTTGCGGATGGGGTCGAGGACGAGGAAGGTCTCGTCGGAGTCGACGAGGTCGTGCATGAGGTCGCCGACGCGTTCGTCGGCGGTGAGGAAGTAGTAGGGCCTGCGGTAGACGGCGGTGGAGATGCGCTGCTGCTTGGCGCTGCACGCGAAGTGCTGGACGCCGTGGCGGGTGCCGAGCCCGGCCCACTGGCCGAGGTGGTAGACGTCGACCTCGCCGGTGTGGCGGGTCATGGCCTCGGCGAAGCGGAAGACGTCGGCGCGGCCGGAGCGCAGGTAGGCGTACCAGAGCCACAGGTCGGGCGAGAGCTCGGAGTTGTCCCAGGCGTAGCCGCCGACGTCGTACCGCCACTGGTGACGGTCCTCGTCGTAGGTGTGCATGATGTCGCCGTAGTCCCAGAAGCCGTACCAACGACGCTGCTCCGCCTGGTCCTTGTAGTAGGTGAAGAGGTAGTCGAGGTGGTCCTCGATCTTCGCCTTGGCGGGGGTGGAGCGGTCGACGGGCGAGAACAGTCCGCCGAACACCCGGGCGCGTACGAGGTCTTCGGGGCTGACGGCGAGCTGCGGCGGGGTGCGGACGGCGGCGGACTGTTCGACGAGGGCGGCGGCGGTGGGGGTGGCGGCGTTGGCCCAGAACATCAGCTCGCTGGTGCGGGCGATGCCGTAGGGGGTGCCGAAGCCGGGTTCGTAGTCCTCGTAGGTGATGTTGAGGCCTTCGAGCTGCTCAGGGAAGGCGTCCTGGCCCATGCCGTCGTGGTAGAAGCGCAGGTCCATCGGCTGGGCCTCGGGCGACCAGAGCCAGAGGGTGACCTCGGCCTCGTCGCCGGCGGCGTTCCTGATGTCGAGCTGGGCCGGGTGCTTCTGCCAGAAGTCCCTGAGACCGAAGGAGAGTCCGCCGGTCACACCGCCGACGTAGCCGAATCCGCTCGCGCGCCGGCCGCCGCCGGCCGGGATCCAGCCGTGGCCGGGCTTGGTGCGCTTGCGCAGGGCGAAGCCGTCGGCGGAGAGCTGGGAGAGGGTGTAGTCGCCCCAGGTCGGGACGTACTGCATCCGGGTCGTGACGCGCTGGTCCCAGGTGGCGGGGTCGGGCAGCTTCTCACCCTTGACCTGGGCGGTACGGACGGCGGCGCCGGGGTCGCGGCGCAGTCCGGTGACGCCCTGGACGGCCTCGGTGAGGAAGCCGGCGCCCTCGCCGGCGATCCGGACGTGCCGGTCGTAGGCGGCGTCGTGCATCGGGACGGTGAAGCGGACGCCGAGGCCGCGGATGAAGTCCCCTTGACTCTGACCGGCAGCCTGGTCGCCGTCGTAGGTGATGGTGTGGACCATGCGGAAGGACTCGGAGCCCGCGTAGAAGTAGAGACGCACGGAGAACGGCAGCCAACTGCGGCTGCCCTTGCGGTGCTTGCCGTCGATGCGGACCACGGCCCGGACCGGGCCCGCCTGTTCGACGACGGCGCCGGAGATCTCGCCGTCGAACCGCTCCCACTTGGCGTTGCCCTGGTCTCCGTCGTCGAGGTCGCTCTGCCGGAGCAGGACGAGCCGGCCGTCGGTGGCGATCTTCACTCCGCCGCGGGTGACGGACTCGACGAGCTTCCCGCCGTCCTTCCCGATCACGGCGCGGACCGTGCCGGTGTCGACGGTGATCCGGCGGCCGGTCTCGGTGACGGAGACGGTGGTCGCGGCGGTGGCGGGAGTCCCGGGAGCGAGCGTGAAACCCTCGGCCCCGGCGGCTCCGGCGGCCTCGGGTCCGACGGCGTGCGCGGTCCACTTGAGGGAGCCGTCGGGCCAGCGGGCGGTGGTCCAGGTCTGTACGGGGACGTTCGCGCCGTCGGCGCCGGTGAGCGCGAAGGCCTGGTCGGCGGGGTGGACGCCCTGGGGCCAGGCGGCGCCGAAGGTCGATCCCGCGGCGGCACCGAGCCCGCCGGGCTCCAGCCAGGTGACGGTGGAGGGCCGGTCGGCCGCCAGGGTCTCGGCGGGCGCGGCGGCTTGGGCGTCCCCGCGTCCGAGGACCCAGCTGAACTGTGCGGCGGCACCGGCGACGGCGGCGGCCTTGAGGAGCGAGCGGCGAGGGAGGGATGTCACGGGAACTCCTTTCATGCGCATGCCAACGGCATGCCTGCGGAAGCGGAAGGTGCGGTGGGGCAGGGGACGGCGGCGCCGCAGGATGGGGCCGAGCACCTCCCCAGAGGGGGACCCCCGGCCCGGCAGGACGATGGCCCACACAGGGGTGGGCACCGCTGAGGCCCCGGCGGGGGGCCCGGCCGGCTCGGCGGGTGGAGCCCCGGGGCCGCGGGCGTGGCGCGACCGTGGACGGCCGCGGCCCCGGGAGTGGATCAGGCGGCCGCCGGTACCGCCAGGCGGTGTTCGGCCGCCAGGGCGGAGGCGACGAGGATGCCGAGGGCCGGCAGGGCCAGCGGGGCCGAGAACCAGGCCGACGCGGCGATCACCGCCAGACCGCAGACGACGAGGAGGGAGCCCGCGGGGTCGCGCAGCGCCCGGCGGGCCGCCGAGCCCGCGAGGGCCCGCCAGCGCAGGTCCGGACGCCAGTCCGTGGCCGCCCGCAGGACGGTGACCGTGAGCCAGAGCGCCGCCAGGATCGCGAGGACCCCGGTCGCGCGCCCGCCGGGCACCGGCAGCGCCCGTACGAGAGCGAGGTCGGCGGCCACCAGGGCGAGCGCGGCCGCGTAGGCGATCCCCGCCGACCAGCCCCCGCCCCGGAGGGCGGCGCGGAGGTCGGCCGCGAAGAACCGCAGGCCGGCCTGCTCGTCGCCGGTCCAGCGCCGCAGGTGCGCCGCGCCGGCGGCCAGCGCCGCGGGCAGCGTCACCAGGGGCAGCGCGGCGACGGCGATCCACACCCCCACCAGGAGACACTCGGCGAAGACCCCGAACGCCGCCAGGAACCGGCCCCGCGGAGGCGCGCTCATCCCTTGAGGCCCGACGTGGCCATGCCGTCGATGAGGTACCGCTGGAAGGCGAGGAAGAAGGCGACCACCGGGAGCAGTGCCACGAGCGACATGGCGATCATCCCGCCGTAGTTGGCGACGCCGTCCTGGTCGACGAACATCTTCAGGCCGAGCGAGACCGTGTACTTCTCGGGTTCGTTGAGGTAGATCAGCGGACCCATGAAGTCGTTCCAGGCGTTGATGAAGGTGAAGATCGCGCTGGTGATGAGGGCGGGCCGGCAGAGCGGCAGCACGATCGACCAGTACGTCCGCAGGTGCCCGCAGCCGTCGAGGCGGGCGGCCTCGTCAAGTTCCTTCGGCAGACCGCGCATGAACTGGAGCATCAGGAAGACGAAGAAGGCGTCGGTCGCCAGGTATTTGCCGAGGAGCAACGGCGTGTAGGTGTTGATCAGTTCGAGCTTCTGGAAGAGCACGTACTGCGGGATGAGCAGGACGTGGTACGGCAGGAGCAGGGTGCCGATCATCAGGGTGAAGAGCACACCGCGCCCGGCGAAGCCGATCTTGGCGAAGGCGTATGCGGAGAGCGAGCTGGAGATCAGCACGCCCACCACCGAACCGACGGCCAGGAAGAGGGAGTTGCCGAAGAAGGTGGAGATGGGGATGTCGGCGATGCCGTCGGCGAGGCGCCGGTAGTTGTCGGTGATGGGGTCGGTGGGGAAGAGGGTCAGGCTGCCGACGATCTCGTCGTTCGGCTTGAAGGAGCCGCCGATCACCCACACCACGGGGTAGAGGATGACGGCGAGCACGGCCAGGGAACCCAGGTGCCAGGCGATGGAGCCCGCCGTGCGCGGCCTGCCGGTCCGTGTCCCGGTGCGTGTCCCGGTGCGTGCGAGGCCCCTCGGGCCCCTGCCGGTGCGTACGAGGCTCATCGGCCTCCCTCCTCGTAGTGCACCCAGCGTCGCTGGGACCAGAACAGCACCGCCGTGACCAGGCCGACGGCGAGCAGCAGCATCCAGGCCATCGCCGAGGCGAGACCCATGCGACTGTTCTCGAAGCCCTGGATGTAGAGGTAGCAGGTGTAGACGAGCGTGCCGTCGGCCGGCCCGCAGGCGTTGCCCTGGCTGCCGATGATGTAGGCGGAGCCGAAGATCTGGAAGGAGTGGATGGTCTCCAGGAGCACGTTGAAGAAGAGCACCGGGGAGATCATCGGCAGCGTGATGTGCCAGAACCGCCGCCACGGGCTCGCCCCGTCGACCTCGGCCGCCTCGTACAACTCCCGTGGGACCTGCTTGAGTCCGGCGAGGAAGATGACCATCGGCGCGCCGAACTGCCAGACGGTCAGGGCGACCAGGGCGTAGATGATGCGGTCGGGGTCGCCGATCCAGCCTCCGGCGTCCATGCCGAAGAGCTGCTGCGTGCGGTCGACGGCGGCGCCGTCGGAGAAGATCGCGCGCCAGACGATGGCGATCGAGACGCTGGCCCCGATGAGGGAGGGCGCGTAGAACGCTGCCCGGTAGAAGCCCTGGCCGCGCCTGCTCTGGTTGAGGAGCAGGGCGACGCCGAGCGCGGCGGCCAGTTTCAGCGGGGTGCCGATCACCACGTACCAGCCGGTGATCTCGACCGAGGTGCGCCAGCGGGGGTCGCCGAACATCTCGGTGAAGTTGTCGAGGCCGATCCAGCGCGGGGCGTCGAAGAGGTTGTAGTCGGTGAAGGCGAAGTAGAGGGAGGCCACCATGGGCCCCGCGGTCAGCAGGAGGAAGCCCGCGATCCAGGGGGACATGAAGAGGTAGCCGGCGAGGTTCTCGCGGCGGGCCCCGCGAGGGCGGGAGCGGCCCGCCGTCCGGGGCGGGCGCCCGCCGCCGGGCGGGGAGCCCGCGGGTGCGGTCTCCCCGTCCTGGCGGCCGGCCCGCGCGGGTTGTGCGGGAGTCGGTGCGGAGGTCACGGCGGCGCCCATCAGGAGGAGAGCGCCGTCTTCGCCTCGGTGAAGTACTGCTTCACCGCGTCCGCGACCGGTCGCTCGCCCAGGGACATCTCCTCGGAGAGCCGCAGGAAGGCGGCCTCGCAGACGTCTGCGCCGGCCGGGTGCGGGGTGATCGGCTCCAGGACGCGGGACTCGACGAGCTGCTTCTCGTAGGCGGCGATCTGCTTGCCGACCTCGTCGGCCGGCACGTAGGCCTGGTACTGGGCCTCGGTGGCCGGGACGCCCCGGTCGTACCCCATGATCTTCCCGACCTCGGGGTCGTGCACCATGAAGTCGATGAACTGGGCTGCCTCCTTGGGGTGCTTGGTGCGCTTGGAGGCGCTGAGCATGAGGGAGCCGAGGTACTGGCCGGTCTTGCGGCCGTCGGTGGTGGGTATGGGGGCGAGGCCGTACTGGCTCTTGCCCTCGGAGGTGTAGCGGACGGCGAAGTTGTCCCAGGTGAACTCGGAGCCGGCGAGTTCGGCGGTGACCGCGGACTTGGGCTTCGCCTGGATGGTCTTCCGCGGGTCGGCGTAGACGCCCGACTTCACCCGCTCGAACGCCTTGGTCCACCAGTCCGTCAGGTCCGCCTCGGTGAAGCCGAGTCCGGAGGTGGTGAAGAAGGCCTTGCCGTGCTGGCGCAGGTAGAGGTCGTACAGGTACATGATCCCGTACGGGCCCGCGTCGCCGGCCCGGCCCTGGGTCTCCCGGACCTTGGCGAGGGCCGCGTGGTACTCGTCCCAGGTCCAGCCCGGCTTCGGGGTGACGCCGGCCTTGGTGAAGACGGTCCGGTCGACGACGAGGGCCATCGAGTTGCTGCCGACGGGGACGCCGAGCAGTTTGCCGTCGACCTCGCCGAACTTCTCCAGACCGGCCCGGAAGCCGTCGAGGCGGAGGTTCCCCGCCTCGGCCTGCTCGCGCAGGTCCAGGAGGACGTTCTTCGCGTCGTACTTGCGCAGGAAGCCGATGGCGTTCTGGAAGACGTCCGGCGCGTTTCCGCCCGACGCCTGGGTGTTGAACTTCTTCCAGAAGTCGGCGTAGGGCTGGAAGTCGGTCTTGACCTTGATCTTCGGGAACTTCTTCTCGAAGAGGGCGATCGACTGGTTGATCCGCTTGGCCCGGTCGTCGGAACCCCACCACGTGTACCGAATGGTGACGGTGCCGTCTCCGGAGCCCGAGCCGGATCCGCAGCCCGCCGCGGTCAGGCCGAGAGCCGCAAGGGAGCCGCCGGCGACCTTCAGCATGCTCCGCCGGTCAACAGTGCCGTGAGTACGCACAGTTTCGTCCTCCGCGCGTTAATGGAACGTTTCAGGAAAGCGCTTGCTGGGACAAGGTAGGGTCGTCGGCCAGCCACGTCAACGCTTCGGACCGGGATCTTTCGAAGCGCTTCGAACCGCGCGCTGGAAGGGTCCCGGTGAAAGGATTCAACAACAGGCCGGTCAGGCCAGCCGGATGACGTTCCAGGACATCGGCTCCAGGACCGCCCGCAGCCGCCCGTCGTCGAGCGTCGTCCCGTCCACCGGATGGGGCAGGACCCGCTCCGGCTCGTCCAGCGTGTTGCGGGCCTCGGGGTCCGCGTCGGCGAGCGCGCTGTGCTCGACGACCCGGTCGAGACCGAGGCCGCGCAGGGTCACCTCCAGCGGCAGGGCGCCATGCCGGTCGCGGTTGACGGCGAAGACGGTCACGGTCCCGTCCTCGGCGCGTACGGCCGTGGCGTGCAGCAGGGGCACCTCCCCGTACGCCGCCGTGGGGTGGACGGGCGAGTCGACGCGGACATCGAGGACGGTGCCGCGGCCGTACCGGGAGGCCTGGGCGAAGGGAAAGAAGGTGGTCTGGCGCCAGGCGGGGCCGCCGGGCTCGGTCATGATCGGGGCGATCACGTTGACGAGCTGGGCGAGACAGGCCACCGCGATCCGGTCGGCATGACGCAGCAGCGTGATCACGAGGCTGCCGAAGACGACGGCGTCGGTGACGGTGTAGACGTCCTCCAGGAGACGCGGGGCCTCCTGCCAGTCCTCCACCGGATGCGGGTTGGGCCGGCGCTGGTACCAGACGTTCCACTCGTCGAAGGAGAGGGTGAGCTTCTTCGACGACTTCAGCCGGGCGCCGACGTGGTCGCAGGTGGCGACGACCTCCTCGATGAAGGCCTCCATGTCGACGGCGGAGGCGAGGAAGGAGTCCCGGTCGCCGTCCACCTCCTCGTAGTAGGCGTGCAGCGAGACGTGGTCGACGACTTCGTACGTCTCCGCGAGGACCGTCGCCTCCCAGGCGGCGAAGGTCGGGAGCCCGCGCCCGGAGCTGCCGCAGGCGACGAGTTCGAGCCCGGGATCGACGCTCCGCAGGGCGCGCGCGGTCTGCGCGGCGAGCCTGCCGTACTCCTCGGCGGTCTTCTGGCCGGTCTGCCAGGGGCCGTCCATCTCGTTGCCCAGGCACCACAGGCGGATGCCGAAGGGGTCCTTGTCGCCATGGGCGACGCGGCGGTCGGAGAGCTCGGTGCCGCCGGGGTGGTTGGCGTACTCGACGAGGTCCATGGCCTCGGCGATGCCGCGGGTGCCGAGGTTGAGCGCCATCATCGGCTCGGCCTCGGCGCCTGCCTTCCGCAGGAAGGTCATGAACTCGCTGAGGCCGAAGCGGTTGGTCTCGGTGGACCGCCAGGCGACGTCGAGCCGGCGCGGCCGCTCCTCGACCGGGCCGACGCCGTCCTCCCAGCGGTAGCCGGAGACGAAGTTGCCGCCGGGGTAGCGGATCGCGGTGACGCCCAGCTCGCGGACGAGGTCCAGGACGTCGGTGCGCAGACCGTCCTCGTCGGCGGCCGGATGACCGGGCTCGTGGATGCCGGTGTAGACGCAGCGCCCGAGGTGCTCCACGAAGGAGCCGAAGAGGCGGGGGGCGACGGGGGCGATGGTGAAGTCGGGGTCGAGGGTGAAGCGGGCGGTGCGGGTGGTGCGTTCGGTGTGCGACACGCGATTCCCTCTCGTTCGGGTTGTTCGAGATACCGACCAACGGCCGTATGTCCGAACGAGAACGTAGGAGCGGAGCTCGCGCGCGTCAATGAACCTCCGCGGCGGCAAGCGGAGACGGCGGGGAGTCCGCAGCGCGCACCTTGCCAAACCGCTAACTCAGAGACCTATAGTGCTAGACAACTAGCTAAATGGAGGAACCGGTGATTGAGTTCCATCTGAACAGCCGGTCCGGCCTGTCCCCGTACCAACAGCTGGTCCAGCAGGTGCGGCACGCGCTGCGCCTGGGCCTGCTGAAGGAGGGCGACCGGCTGCCGACGGTCAAGGAGGTGGCGAAGCAGATGGCGGTCAACCCGAACACCGTGCTCAAGGCGTACCGGGAGCTGGAGCACGACGGTCTGGTGTCCGCTCGTCCCGGCGTCGGGACGTTCGTGACCCGGACGCTGGCCGACGCCTCTCTCGCCGCGCACGGTCCGCTCCAGAAGGACCTGCAGCGCTGGCTGACCAAGGCCCGCCTGGCAGGGCTCGACGAAGAGAGCATCGAGGCGCTGTTCCTCAACACGTTTCGCAACGCCGCCGGAGAGGACGTAGCGTGAGCACGGTCTTGCGAGCCCAGGGCCTGGGCAAGAAGTACAAGCAGCGCTGGGCGCTGCAGAACTGCGACCTGGACGTCCCCGCCGGCCGGGTGGTCGGCCTGGTCGGACCCAACGGCGCCGGCAAGTCGACCTTGCTGAAACTGGCCTCCGGCATGCTGACCCCGACGGCCGGCACCATCGAGGTGTGCGGTGGCCGTCCCGCCGAGGGTGTGGAACAGCTGGCCAAGGTCGGCTTCGTCGCCCAGGACACCCCGACCTACTCCGCGCTGAGCGTCGCCGACCACCTCGACCTCGGCCGGCGTCTCAACCCGAACTGGGACGACGCCCTGGCGCGCGACCGGATCCGTCGCCTCGGACTGGACCCCAAGCAGCGGGCAGGCAAGCTGTCCGGCGGCCAGCGCGCGCAACTCGCCCTCACCCTGGGCATCGCCAAAAGCCCGGAACTGCTCATCCTGGACGAGCCGGTCGCGGCCCTGGACCCGCTCGCCCGACGGGAGTTCATGCAGGACCTGATGGAGGCCGTCGCCGAGCACGAGCTGAGCGTCGTGCTCTCCTCCCACCTGGTCTCCGACGTGGAGCGGACCTGCGACTACGTCATCGTCCTGGTCGACTCCCGGGTGCAGGTGGCCGGCGACATCGACGACCTGGTCGCCTGCCACTACCGGCTCACCGGACCGCGCCGGGACCCGGCCACGCTCCCGTCCGGTCAGCACGTCATCACCGCCAGCCACACCGACCGGCAGACCACCCTCCTGGTGCGCACCGACACGGCGGTCCACGATCCGTCCTGGACCGTCAGCCCGCTCGGTCTGGAAGACATCGTCCTGGCCTACATGGCCCGGCCCGCCGATACGGTGCGCGACACCCGGCCCGCTCTGGAGGTACTCCGATGATCTGGCTGACCTGGCGCCAGTTCCGCACCCAGGCCGCCGTGATGTTCGCCGCGGTGGCCGCGCTCGCCGCCGCCCTCGCGGTCACCGGCCCGCAGCTGGCGGAGTTCTACCGAACGGTCGGCAGCAGCCTGGTGGACCAGGTCTCCAGTACGGACAAGTCCCTCTACTACACCGGACTGCTGACCGTGCTCGGCGTGCCCGCGGTCATCGGAATGTTCTGGGGCGCACCGCTGATCGCCCGCGAACTGGAGACCGGCACCCACTACCTCGCGTGGAACCAGGGCGTCACCCGAACGCGCTGGCTGACGACCAAGCTGGGCCTCGGTGCGGCGGGCGCCCAGGCGGCCCCCCGCCAGGTCTCCCACGCGGTGAGCATGGGGAGCAGCCCCCACGACCCGGCCGGCAACGGCGGGGGCGCGACGGGCCCCGA